>JAYTTA010000421.1:0-4420 GCA_043745345.1 Acetobacteraceae bacterium
AAGTAGAGGGGATCAAAGGGGCGACTGCCCCTTTGCGGGTTTGGGCAGAGCCCAAGCTTCCCACCGCCTGTGGATCCAAAATCAACCTCTGTGATGGGCTAGGGATTTCGATGCCTTCGGCATCAAACGCCAACTTCATGCGGCGGCGGAACTCGCGGCCGACGGCCCAGCGGCCGAACGGTCCGCAGCGGATGCGGCACTTGATCACCACCGAGTTGTCGGCGAAACGTTCGATGCCCATCACCTCCAGTTCGTCGCGGATTTCGGTTTCCCATTGCGGCTCGGCTCGCATTGCGATGACGATGTCGCGCAGCACGCGTACCACTTGGTCGTAATCGTCCTTGTAGGCGACCTGTGCCTCGATCACCGCCTGGCTGAAGTCGCGGGTCATGTTGGTGACGGTGGTGACGGCGCTGAACGGGATGACGTAGACCGAGCCGTCCTCGGCGCGCAGCCGGATGGTTCGCACCGACAGGTTCTCGACCACGCCGCTGAGGCCGCCGAGCGTCACCACGTCGCCGACCTGCATGGTGTTCTCCAGCAGCAGGAACAGCCCGTTGATGACATCCTGAACGAGTTTCTGGGAGCCGAAGCCGATGGCGATGCCGAGTACCCCGGCGCCGGCCAGCAGGGGGGCGATGTTCACGCCGATCTCCGACAGCACCATCATCGCGACGACGACCAGGATGGCGACCAGCAGCGCGGTGCGCAGCATCGGCAGCAGGGTGCGCAGCCGAGCCGACTTCACCGCCTGCGCTTCCTTCTGCAGCTTGACGAGGTGGCGCTGGACGGCGGCGTTGGCGCTTTCCCAGGCCGTCACCGCCAGGATCAGCGTTATCGCGATGGTCATGGTGGCGGAGGTCACGCGCCGGCCGAGGGTGGCGGTGCTCAGCCAGTCGACGATGCCGAAACTGTAGAGTTCGCCGAGCTGCAGGCAGACGGCGACGAACAGGCTGATGCGCAGGACCTGACTCAGCACCGGGTAGTAGACGCGCAGCCGCTCGGCGCGCTCCGGGTTGCGGCGGTTGGCGGCGGTCGTCGGATTGACGGCGCGGTCGAGCGTCCCCTGCAGCACCGCCAGCAACAGCTGGGCCACGAACAGCACGACGATGGTCAGGATGAAATAGTGCACCAGCTGGCTGAAGCCGCTTGGGATATCCACCGCCCAGACCAGCCACAGCGCGACCAGGTAGACCGACGCCGCGATGTGCCAGATACGCGAAAGCCATCGCCGCAGCCGGTCGGCGATGCGGTGGGTGATGCGATGCTCCGGCTCGGGCACGGCGTCGGGCTCGGGCTCGGCGTCAGGGCGCGCCGGCCGGGCGCGGATGAACGCCGCCACCGGCCGTCGGTAGCGCAGCATCAGGAAGATCAGCATCAGGTAAAGGATTCCCACGTCAATCTTCAGCAGCGCGTCGTGGGTTATCGTGGACAGGCCAAGTAGCAAGCCGATTTCCGCCAACGTGTAGCCGACGATGCCGACCAGGATGATCGCGCGCGCCCAGGTCAACAGCACGGCGGCGGTCGCGTCGTCGAACGGCACCAGCCGGCGGGGGGCATCGGCGGGGGCGAGCGCGCAGGCGGCGACGGCGATCGCCAGCCGGCTCACGACATAGGCGTCGATCACCGCCAGCAGCACGAGCCGGGTCAGGTAAACGGCGGCAAGCTGACTGCCGGCGACCAGGTGCGCGGTGACGACGAAACCGAGCAACGGCAGCAGGTCGACCATCAGGTGCAGCCCGGCGCCCGGCAGGCGCTTCAGCGGTCGCAGTCGGTGCAGGCGGTGGCGACGGCTGGCGATCGGCACGGCGGCCGCGTCTTTTCCGGGATCGGCCGGTGATGACCGCTTCGGAGCCGTTCGCCGCCGCGCCAACAGCCGGGAGGCCGGCTGGCGTATGGCGAGGTAGACGATGGACTCGGTCACCAGGCCAGCGCCGATCGCCACCGCCAGGCGCCATGCGGTGTCGACCAGCAGGGCCCGGCCAAGTGGATCGGCGAGCATCGTCTCGATCCATTGCCGCGGCGGCGGGATGGCGCGGAGCGCGGCCAGCAGCCGGGCGGCCTCGTCACCGATGCGTCCGATGAAGGTCGAGGCACCGACAACCAGCGCGGCACCGAGGCTGTTCGGCGCCAGGGCGAGGTCGGCCGGGCTCGCCGGCGGCGTCGGAGTAGGCGCCGGCAGCGATTTAGCGATGGCCTCCAGCGTGGTCACGAACTCCTGCCGGCGGCGCGGATCGTTCAGCAGGTCGAGCACCTGCCTGGCCTGGACGGCGGATGGCGGGGTGCCCCCGGGACTCGTGGCGGGCGCAGTCCCCTGCGCCAGGGCCGTGCCGTGCAGGGCCAGCCAGACGGTCAGCATCAGGCCGGCGAGAAGCCGCGAAAAAAGTTGCATTGCATCCAGTCTGGTTAGAGCAACATCCGACCAACCTGCACTTTTGGTCGGATAAAGTTTCTTGTTAAAGCAGTGGACTAGAGCTTCTTCCGATTCTCGTAGATCGGAAAAGGCTCCAGCAAAAAGGTGGTAGGCTACCGGGACGGCGTCTGTGCTGCCTTATTACTTCAGCGACTCGGCGTCGTGGCTGTTTACATCGCGCGGCCCCACCCCATGTCGGAATAATGAAAATAATTTTGATCGTCTTCCTTGTCCTGAGCATGCTGGGAACCCTGGGGGTGCTGTTCGCAGGCATGGTCGGCATGGTCCGCACCAATGCCAACCCACAGCGCTCCAACGCGCTGATGCGATGGCGCGTGCTGCTGCAGGCGGTGGCCCTGGTGCTGTTCGTGGTGCTGATGAGCGCGCTGCGGAGTTGACGCCGATATCCGGGCGCCAGAAGGCGGTTTGACAGTGGGTTATGGCCCTGCCTATGTATCCGCGATCCATTCGCGGATGCAAAAACGTGCAGGAAAGTCGGGATCGATTACCCTGGATTATCGTGCGGATTACAGGCTTCCAGACCGGACCTCAAGCGACCCGAGCAGTCCCACATAACACGTCACGGACCCCGTCATGAAAATCCTCGTCCCCGTCAAGCGGGTGGTAGACTACAACGTAAAGGTCCGCGTGAAGGCGGACGGAACCGGGGTCGAGACTGCCGGCGTCAAGATGTCGATGAACCCGTTCGACGAGATCGCCATCGAGGAGGCCGTACGGCTCAAGGAAAAAGGCATCGCTACCGAGATCGTCGCGATCTCGATCGGCGTCGCTGCCTGCTCGGAAACCATCCGCACGGCGCTGGCGATGGGCGCCGACCGCGGCATCCTGATTGAGACCGACATGGCGGTGGAGCCAATCGCGGTTGCCAAGATGCTGAAGGCACTGGTCGAAAAGGAGGAGCCACAGCTGGTCATACTTGGCAAGCAGGCAATCGATGACGACATGAGCGCTACCGGTCAGATGCTAGCGGCAATGCTCGACTGGCCGCAGGGCACCTTCGCCAGCAAGGTCGCGGTCGAGAATGGCGGCATCACAGTGACGCGTGAAGTCGATGGCGGGCTGGAGACGGTGGCATTAAACCTGCCTGCCGTGGTGACCACTGATTTGCGCCTGAACGAGCCGCGCTACGCCTCGCTGCCGAATATAATGAAGGCGCGGAAGAAGCCGATCGAGACAATGAAGCCGGCGGACCTCGGCGTCGATCCGACGCCGCGGCTGACAATCCTGCGTGTGACCGAACCGCCCAAGCGCCGCGCCGGCCAGAAGGTCGGATCAGTCGCCGAGTTGGTGATGAAACTGCGCAACGAAGCGAAGGTGATCTGAAATGACTAGCCTCGTCCTGCTCGACTACGACGACCTGGGCATCAAGCAGCCGAGCCGCAGCGCCGTGGCCGCCGCGGCCAAGCTCGGCGACATCCACGTGCTGGTGACCGGCAAGGGGATCGAGGCTGCCGCCGCTGCGGCCGCCAAGCTGCCCGGCGTAAGTCGGGTGTTCGTGGCGGATGGCGACGACTACGCAAATACCTTGGCTGAGACGCTGGCAGCGCTGCTGGTGGCGATGGCGCCGAACTATACCCACCTGATGGCCGCCGCCACCGCCTCAGGCAAGAACATCATGCCCCGCGTCGCCGCCCTGCTCGACAGCCAGCCGATCAGCGACATCGCCGGCGTCGAGGATGCCGACACCTTCATCCGCCCGATCTATGCCGGCAACGCGCTGGTCACGGTGAAGTCGTCCGACCCGATCAAGGTCATCACGGTCCGCGCAGCGAGTTTCGATCCGGTGCCCGGCGAAGGCGGCTCGGCCAGCATTGAGCCGGCACCGACAGTGGCCCTTCCGGGCCATTCCCGGTTCGTCTCCGCCGAGCTGTCGAAAAGCGAGCGCCCAGAGCTGACCGCTGCCCGGATCGTGGTGTCCGGCGGCCGCGGCATGCAGAACGGCGAAAACTTCAAACTTCTCGACCCCTTGGCCGACAGGCTGGGCGC
>JAYTTA010000422.1:0-4404 GCA_043745345.1 Acetobacteraceae bacterium
CAGGGTGGAGACTTTGGGTCTAGTGTCAGCGACCGCCACTTTATCGGCGATGCCACCGCTCCTAACTCTAGACCGTCGATGCGGTTTATCTACGGAGCCCGGTTCGCCGCCACACAGGTTGCACGCCGCATATCCCATCTTGGCACCAGGCGCGGCCAAATGCGCGCCATTACCCACCAGCAGGCGGCCTGATGCCATGAAAGAATTTGTTCTGAAGCCGCCTAACTGGGATCCGGCGATCGCGATGGATAAGGTGATATCGGACGGTCTTCTGGCAGATGCGCCAGCGCGCCCAACAACTCGCGCCCAGCGTCGGCTGAACGTCGTCCTGATCTGTCATTATGGCCGAACCGGTTACAACATCCTGCGCTCCTTGCGCGCCGTCAACGCCCGCGTCTTTCTCGTCCTCGACCACCGGGGGGCCTCGTTGCGTTCAACGCGCTATGCTCGCGTCATCTACACCACCAAGGACCTGCGCCACGCTCATCACGAAGGCGTGGCGGATGCCATCAACGAGCTTCATCTTAAGATTGGCATCGACCGTGTCATTGCCGGCGATGTTGAAAGCTTGACTTTGCTCGACGGCATTCGCTCTTCCCTGCGCGCGCCTATCTTCCCGACCGCCGATGCCGCGACCATCGCCGCTCTCAATGACAAATGGCGTTTCCACGAGCTATGCCGCTCGTCCGGCGTCGCCGATCCAAAAACGCTGCTGTTCGAGTGCAGGGCTGACATCGATGCAGACGTAATTGCCGAGACGCTCGGTTTCCCGGCGATCGTCAAGCCAGTGGATAGCTACGGCCAGCGTGGCATCGTTGTCTTGCGCGACAAGGCCGACGTCAATCGTCTCGTTCACTCAAGCAGCGGAGCCTTCGAGGGCCGCGCGATCGTGCAGGAATTCATCCAGGGTGAAGACTGGGCGCTGAGCGTGTTCGCCCGCGAAGGCGTGATCGAACATTGGGTGGCCTGGGTCTGCCCTGGCCAGCTTGATAAGTCCTATGGCGTCGGCCGGTTTCTCGCCACCGAGTTCCGCCCACGCCAGGATCTGCTCGAAATGGGACGGAAGCTGGTAGCCGCGACGAACTTTTCCGGTGTTGCCAACCTCGACGCGCGTTTCGACGAGCAGGCGGGCGAGATGAAGATGTTCGAGTGCAATCCGCGCTTTTTCAACCGCATGTCGGCAGCGCGGCTATGCGGCCTGGATTTTGTCAGCCCCGGCCTACCGTTGCCGCTGTCACAGCCGTTTGGAATCGGTGACAAAGGATATTATCCATGGCAGGAGCTATTCTCGTCTCGTGGATTGAAGCGGCTGTTCCAAGGCAAATGGCCGCTGCCGCCGTTGTTGCGGGATCTGTATGAACTCAGCTCGGATCCGATGCCGCCTCTGATGCGTAAGCTTCGCCGCGAGGATGAGCTCGACTGAGAAACTAATGGGGCTCTCCCTCCGGGGGCAAAGGATCCGTTGCCACCTTCGGCACTTAGACTGCCCACGGAGGGAGAGCCCCTTTCTTACTTAAGAACCTTTAATGCCCGGCATTCTCGCCGGAAAAGTCCGGCGCCGCGAGGCCCGAGGCCTCCAGCTGTGAGACAAGCGCCGCCTTCAGCCGATCCAGTCCCGCCTCAGTCGTGGCCTCGCACCGCGCCACCAGCACGGCCTGAGTATTCGAGGCGCGCAGCAGCCACCAGCCATCGTCGGTCTGAACTCGCACGCCGTCGATCTCCCGCACCATTGCGCCCGACACTCGTAGCCGAGCCGCGACGTCGCCGATCACCTCAAACTTCCGCCGGTCGTCGCAGTCAAAACGAAGCTCTGGCGTATTAACGACCGGGGGCAGCGCGTCACGGATGGAAGACAGGGTTTGCCCGGCCCGGCCCAGAATGCCAAGTAGGCGAACGGCGGCATATAGCGCGTCGTCGAAGCCGTACCAACGCGCGTCGTTGTAGAACACATGCCCGGACATCTCGCCAGCAAGCGGTGATTTCATCTCCGCCATCTTGGCCTTGATCAAGCTGTGGCCGGTCTTCCACATCAGGGGCGTGCCGCCAGCGCGTGAAACCTCGTCAAACAGCACCTGGCTCGCCTTCACGTCGGCAATGATGGTGGCGCCGGGATGGGTCAGTAGCATGTCACGCGCCAGCACGATCAGCAGCTGGTCGCCGAACAGTATCTCTCCGGTATCATCGACCACTCCGATCCGGTCGGCATCGCCATCCAGCGCGATGCCGATGCCCGCGCCCTGGCGGCGAACTTCGACAATCAGCTGAGCTAGGTTGCCGGCCACGGTCGGATCGGGATGATGAGCCGGGAAATTGCCATCGACGATGCCGTTGAGGATTGTGTGCCGGCCGGGCAGCTGCTTCACCAATCGGTGCAGTAGATCTCCTGCGGCGCCGTTGCCGTTGTCCCAAACCACTTTCAGCCTTGCCTCGCCGCCATCCCAGTCGCTTGCCAACCGGGCCACATAGTCGGCCGAGACGTCGATCGAGAATTCGCTCCCCGGTGCAGCTTCTATCACGTCGCCGCTGGCTGCCATCCTGCCGATCTCAAGGATGCGCTCGCCGAAGAACGGCCTTCCATCCAGCATCATCTTGAAGCCGTTGTAGTTTGCCGGGTTGTGGCTGCCGGTGATCATGATGCCGCCGGCCGTTCGCAGTCGCGTCGCCGCATAATACAGCAGGGGAGTCGGCCCACGCCCGATGCGGATGGCATCGACGCCCGATACGACCAGTCCGCGCACCAAGGCATCCTCCATGCCGGGGCTGGATAGCCGGCCATCATAGCCGACGACCACGGCCCGGCCTCCCGCGCGCGCGACGATGGATCCGAAGCACCGACCGATGGCAAAGGCGTCGGCGTGGTGCAGGTTTTTTCCGACAATGCCGCGAATGTCGTACTCGCGCAGGCTGGTGGGATCAAACCGATGCCTGAAAGGCGGCATGGTTGGGTCAGCCATCAATGTAGGTTTTCAAAAAGGCGCGCACCGCATCGGCCATGTCCGGCCGCTTCAGGGCAAACGCTATCTGCGCCTCGAGAAAACCGATCTTGTCGCCGCAATCGAACCGCCGGCCTTCATAGCGCAGGCCATGAAAAGGCTGCTGGCCAATCAGCTTGGCCATGCCGTCGGTGAGTTGCACCTCGTTGCCGGCACCGCGCTCCGTATCGGCTAGATGACGGATCACCTCCGGCATCAGGATATACCGGCCGATGATCGACAGGTTGCTCGGCGCATCGGCCGGCAGCGGCTTCTCGACCAAGCCTTCGACCTCGACCAGCCTTCCGTCATCACGACCGATTTTGAGGATGCCATAGCGGTTGGTGTGTTCGCGCGGCACCTCAGTCACTGCGACCACGTTGCCGCCGGTCTCGTAGTACGCTTCCACAAGCTGGGCCAGGCAAGGAGTTTCCGACAACACTAGATCGTCGGGCAGAAGGATCGCGAACGGATCGTCGCCGATGAAGGCGCGGGCGCACCAGATGGCATGCCCCAGCCCATGCGGCTCCTGCTGGCGGACGGCGACCATCGAGCCCGGTTCGACCTGGGTCGCGCGCAGGATCTCCAGCGCCTCGCTTTTGCCGCGGTCCTTGAGCGTGCGCTCAAGTTCGTAAGCGATGTCGAAATGCTCAACCAGAGCGGTCTTGCCGCGCCCGGTAATAAGGCAGAATTGGTCGATCCCTGCGGCCCGCGCCTCCTCTACCGCATACTGGATCAGCGGCTTGTCGACTACCGGCAGCATTTCTTTGGCCAGCGCCTTGGTCGCCGGTAAAAATCTTGTGCCGAGGCCAGCGACAGGGAGCACGGCCTTACGCAGCTTCTTGATCACGTGACTACTTTCCTGGCGATACGGAACGAAGAGATCGGTGCCCGGTTCGTTTGAACCGACAGATCTCTCGGAAAGAATGGCCTGCGGGACAACGAACCGGCCTGATCATGGCAAAGTTTTGGCTAAAACTCAGCTCCGGGCGAGACGTTTCGCTGTACGCAGCAAAAACTGGCGATCCTCGCTCGAACAGGCACGGTAAAGCCGCAGCATCGCGATCTCGTCGCCGGCCGCTTGTCCGGGGGCGTGCTTGTCCTCGCCAAACATCAGAAACTCGACGGGGACGGAAAGCACCGAAGCGATCCGGGTCAGGTTGCCGGTGATCTGGCCTGCCCGACCAGTCTCCCATTGCGCTACGGCGCTGCGCGAGACACCGACCGCCGCGGCGAGCTGATCCTGCGTTTGGCCGAGCCCATTTCGCGCGGCACGAATGCGCGCGCCGATCTGCGCCGGCTCCGCCAGCCCTGGATCGGGCCCCATGAGGCCGGCCCGAGCGCGAACGACTACTGTTTTCTGACTTTGCGTCACAACGTCCATCGTTATCAGGGTTGACACGATAAATAATACTGCCAGCTAAAAATATTC
>JAYTTA010000423.1:0-4396 GCA_043745345.1 Acetobacteraceae bacterium
GGCAGATGTAGACGGAACTCGGTTCGCCCCGGCCGGGTTTCGACCTCAATCAGCCCGCCGTGGTCGCCGACGATCTTGGCGACCAGCGCCAGGCCGAGGCCGCTACCGGATGGCTTGGTGCTGATGAATGGATCGAACAGATGCGGCCTGATGTCCTCGGAGATGCCGGGGCCGTTGTCGCGCACCGAGACCACCAGCGGCAGGTCGATCCGCTTGCTGGCACCCGGCACGGCGATGCGCACGCCGTGATGGAAGCCGGTCGACAGGGTAATCTCAGGGTGACCGATGTTGGGCACGGTCACCGCCTCGGCGGCGTTCTTGACCAGGTTGAGCAGCACCTGGACAAGCTGGTCGCGGTTGCCCCAGACCGATGGCAGCGACGGATCGTAGATCTCGGTGAACCGGACATGGGCTGCGAACCCCGACTGCGCCAACTTGCGGACATGCTCCAGCACGCGGTGGATGTTGACCGCGGTGCGCGCGATCGGCTTCTCGGAGAACACTTCCATGCGGTCGACCATCTCGCGGATGCGGTCGGCCTCGTCGCGGATCAGCACCGCCAGCTCGCGGTCCGGCTCGGCAACGCTTGCCTCCAACAGCTGGGCGGCGCCGCGTATGCCCGACAGCGGGTTCTTGACCTCATGCGCCAGGATCGCGGCCATGCCGGTGACGCTGCGAGCGGCGCCGCGAAAGGCGAGCTGGCGATCCAGCGTACGGGCAGCGGAGGCATCCTGCAGCACCAGCAGAACCGCACCCTCTTCCTCTGGCAGCGGCGAGCCCTGGACGGTGATGCCGACCTTGTTCAGGCGCAGGCTTTCCAGTGTCAGATCGTGGTCGCAGACCGTCACGCCATGGTTGCGGACCTGCTGGATCAGCATGAAGATCGGGTTGTCGTAGGGCAGCAGGTCGTCAAGGCGCATCTGCGTTAACTGCTGCGCGGAGACGCCAAGGAACTGCTCGGCCGCCTGGTTGACGAAGCGAAAGCCATTGACGCTGTCGAGCAGCACCACCGGCACCTGCATGGTGCTCAGGATCAGCCCGGTATCCGGCGGGCGGGCGATCTCGGCATTCGCCGCCTTGCCGGCGGGGCGCCGGTCGCGGCCGACAGCAGCCAGGACGCGGCGGGTAAGGGCGCCGCTCACGCCGCCTCGGCGGTGTCAAGCCGGATTTCCAGGCGGCCGTCATCGGTGGCGGCGCGGACCAGATTAAGCTCGATCATCGGCTCGAAGAACCGATGGATCGCCGCGATCACCGCCTCCGGATCCGTCAGCCGCATCACGACCGCGCGGAACTCGGCTGAGCCCGGCAGGCCGCGCGAGTACCAGGCGATGTGCTTGCGGGCCAGCCGCATCCCGGGGTCGCGGCCGAAATGGAGCATCATCGCGTCGTAATGCTCCAGCATGATCTGCTTTTGGAGGGCCAGGGAGGGCTCCGGCAGCAGGGTGCCGGACCTCAGGTAATGGGCGACCTGGGCGGGGAACCAGGGCCGGCCGTAGCAGCCGCGCCCGATCATCACGCCGTCGGCGCCGGAACGGCGCAGCGCCTGCGCGGCGTCGGACTCGGTCAGGATGTCGCCGTTGGCGATCACTGGGATGCCAACCGCCGCCTTGACGCCGGCGATGAAATCCCAGTCGGCGACGCCCGTATAGAACTGCTGCCGGGTGCGGCCGTGCACGGTCAGCATGCGGATGCCGGTGGCCTCGGCGATGCGGGCCAGGTTCGGCGCGTTGAGGTTGGTGTGGTCCCAGCCCATGCGCATCTTCAAGGTAACGGGCACGTTCACCGCCTGGACCGTCGCCTGCAGGATTCGGGCCGCGGCGATTTCATCGCGCATCAGCGCCGAACCCGCCGCCTGTCCGATGGCGACCTTCTTGACCGGGCAGCCGAAATTGATGTCGATGATGTCCGCGCCGAGATCGACCGCGATCCGCGCCGCCTCGGCCATCGCCTGTGGATCGCAGCCAGCGAGCTGCACCGCGCTCGGCACGCCCGGCATCCGATCGACCTCGGCCATGCGCAGCGTGTTGCGGTTCTCGCGAACCATCGCCCACGAGGCGATCATCTCCGATACCACAAGCCCGGCGCCCTGCTCGCGCGCCAGCCGGCGGAATGGAAGATCGGTGACGCCCGACATCGGCGCCAGGATGACCGGCGTGTCGACGCTGACCGCGGCACTCAGGCGGATGGCGCCAAGCGGGCAGGCACCGTCGTGACGTGGCGCATTCGCAACAGAAGATGCAGATTTGTCGACCGGTTTGCCCATCATTTGAGCAAACTAATATTTTGCACGATGTTTCGCAATCTTCATGCGGCGGAATTCATCCACGTTGACCGAAGATTTTCAGTCCGGCATGAGCAAGCCCAGTGCGCTTCGGTTGACGCGCTTCGGCTGTGCGGCGAGGTTGCCGTCATGCGCATCGCCGCCCTTCTTGTCGCCGCCGGCAGCGGCAGCCGCTTCGGCACCGACACGCCGAAGCAGTTCGCCGTGCTCGCCGGCCTGCCGGTGCTTCGCCATGCGGCCCTGGCACTCGGCCGGCATATCGATTGGCTGCAACCGGTCGGCGAGTCAGTGGCGATCGGTGCAGCGCTTGCCGGACTGGAGCACCTGCCAGTCGTCGCCGGCGGCGCCACCCGACAGGCCAGCGTGCACGCGGGGCTCGAGGCGCTAGCGCCGCTTAACCCGGACATCGTGTTGATACATGACGGCGCACGGCCGTTCTTTCCCGAAAACACCATTCCCGATCTCCTCGCGGCGCTGCAACGGGTGCCGGGCGCCATTCCCGCCGTGCCGGTGGCCGACACGCTGAAGCGGGTCGAGCAGGGAACTATCATTGCCAGCGTAGCCCGAAAAGACCTGTTCCGTGCACAAACGCCGCAGGCGTTTCGGTTTCCTCTGCTGCTTGCGTTGCACCGCGCGGCCGCGGGTTCATCGGCCGCCGCCCTGACCGACGACGCATCTTTGCTGGAACAGGCCGGTGAAACCGTGATGCTGGTGGCGGGCAGCGAGGACAACATCAAGCTGACCTACCAGCAAGACGGAATGCGGCTGGAACGCGTGCTGAGTGCCGGGCTGTCACCGCGCGTCGGCATCGGGTTCGACGTCCATGCCTTCGAGGCTGGGCGCAGGCTGGTGCTGTGCGGCATCGAGGTTGCCCACGAATTCGGGCTCGGTGGCCATTCCGATGCCGATGTCGGCATCCACGCTCTGTGCGACGCGATCTACGGCGCGCTGGCCGAGGGCGATATCGGCCGCCACTTCCCGCCCACCGAGGCGAGCTGGAAGGATGCCGACAGCGCCCGGTTTCTGATCCACGCCATCGGGCGGGTGCGCGCCCGCGGCGGCAGGCTGGCCAACGCCGACGTCACCCTGATTTGCGAGCAGCCCAAGATCACGCCCCACGCGGCCTCCATGATCGCGCGGCTGTGCGCGATCATGGAGGTCGAGCCCGGGCGCGTCTCGGTCAAGGCGACGACCACCGAGAGGCTGGGCTTTACGGGGCGTGGCGAGGGGATCGCGGCGCAGGCGGTCGTGACGATCCTGCTGCCGTTCTGACCGTCAAGGAACCGACTCGAAATCCTGGCTGGATCGCAACAGACATGTTATTCCGGCTTCCAATCCTAATCGGAAGGCACATGACATGCGCATCGCATCCACCAACGTGGCGTTTGCCGCCGGGCTTCTGCTTGCAAGCGCCAGTCTGGTTTCCCCCGCTTTCGCGCAGGCGGTTCGTTCCGCCGACCAGATCACGCGCGACCTGATGCCCACCGCGTCGATGCTGGCCGGCCCGACGCGCGGTATTCGTCCGGTGGCGCCTGGTGCCGTGGCCCCATCATCGGCGGCCCCGTCATCGGCAGCCCCGTCACTGGCGGTTGCACCTGTCAGTGCCGCGATGCCGGTGGCAACGTCCACCCATGCTTCGGCGGTAATCGCGCATGCGGCGGTGACCCCGGCGAGCAACCTGTTCGTTCCGTTCCCGAGCGGGTCGGCCGAGATCAGCCCCGGCGCGATGCGGTCGCTGAACGAGCTTGGCAAGGCGTTGTCCAGCCCCTCGCTCGCCGCCTTCCGGTTCAGGATCGAGGGCCATACCGACACGGTCGGCTCGCCCGCCACCAATCTCGCTCTGTCCGAACACCGCGCCACGGCCGTTACGCAATACCTGTCGAACAAGTTCGGCATCGCTGCGTCCCGCATGGACCCGGTCGGCATGGGCGCTGAGCACCTGGCGGTAAAGACCGCGGAGCAGACCCCCGAGGCGCGCAACCGCCGGGTCCAGGTCGTCAATCTCGGCGCCTAGATCAAGCCGGCCTGTCCCGCCCGTGGTGAACCCGGGTGGGTAACGCCGACGACGACGACACCATTCGGCAGCTTCCCGGTCGGCAGCTTCCGGGATGGCAG
>JAYTTA010000424.1:0-16588 GCA_043745345.1 Acetobacteraceae bacterium
GAACAGTTGTCAGCCCTACCTACCCCGATGGACCGCCGCCGCGCTGACCCTCGCGCTGCCGTTCCTGCCGATGGGAAAATGGTTCGAGTTCGTGATGCCGTCGCTGTCGTATTTCGGCTTCCTGGCCGTGATCGTCGTCGCCTTCCTGGCCACCATCGAGGGGGTGAAGCGGCTGTTCTACGCCCGGCTGCTCGGACGTGATCGTCCGACCGCAACGGGAGCGAAAACATCTTGACTCATTCTGTCGATGCCTGGCCGTCGGCGTGTCCTGGACCTTAGGATCACCGCCGCGTCGCTGACCGCGGCCGGCGCGGCCTACGCCGCGGCGGGCACCGGCGGCGGACAAGACTACGAGGAGGCGGCACAAACGATCTGGCGGTGGCCAGGTTTGCCGGACCCAAGCCCTGAACACCGGCTGATCCACGTGGCGACCCTTGCCGCCAACAGCCACAACACGCAACCTTGGCGGTTCAGCCTCGGCTGCGCGGTCGAGAACATCGTCCAGGCCGCACAGGCCGGCGGCGCCGAAGCTCTCCCGGCCTACAATGCCCGGGGTAACGGTATCGATGTCGAAATACGTCCGGCGGTCGCGCGGGAAGCGCCATCTGCCGCTGCCATCGCGCAACGCCAGAGCGCGCGCGCCGACTACGACGGCCTGTTCTCGGATGGCACCGGCAACCCGGTGGTGCCCGATCTGGTCGGGCGTGCTTTCCAGCGCTTTGCGCTGCAGACGACCGCGACAGACCTAAAACTCTCGCTGCTCAACTGCCCGATCCAGGTCGCGGCAATCCGCCCGTAATTCGCCGCGGCAATGGGATTTGGAACCCGCCGGCCGGACATGATCGTGCGGTTCGGACGCGGACCGTCCCTGCCGCGATCGCTGCGGCGAAGCGTCGGGCAGGTCCTTGTGTGATAGCCGGCAGGCAGCCGATCAATGAGATACCAACGCGCAGCGATTTTCCCGCAGCAGGAGGTCACGGGTGACGCCGCCCAGCACCCATTCCCGCAACCGACTATGGCCATAGGCGCCGGCTACGATGAGGTCGGCGCCCTGCTCCTTAGCGATGGAGTCGAGCCGACTGGCGTCGTCGCCGACCGACGGCGAGGCAATGGTTTTCGCCGTCACGCCATGTCGTTGCAGCCAGAGGGCGACATCACGAAGGTGCAGGCGCGCGGCTTCCATTTCGTTTTCAGCGGCGATTTCGACGACGCTTACCTGCGCTGCTTGCTTCAGCAGCGGCAGGGCGTCATAGGCGGCGCGACGGGCCTCGCGCGTGTCCTTCCAGCCGATCATAACCCGATCGAGCTTCAACCGGTTCACCCCGGCCGGCACCATAAGAACGGGTCGGCCGGCCTGCATCACGAGATCGGCGGTGTTGACACGTTTCGAGGTGTCGAGCACTGGACGGCCGCGGTCCACCCCCGTCAGGATAAGATCGGCGTTGCGTGCCTCACGCGCCAGAAAGTCGGATAGCGGTTCGAAAGTAATCAGGGAACGCCAATCCAGCGCCTTGACCCGCGTCTCCAACGCGCTTCGGAACTCGGCCTTCACCTCCGCGATCTCCGTCTCAAGTTCTGCGCGGTCCATCTCGATCACGTCTGCGGAAACGTAACCATCTCCGTAGCCGATCGTCATCGGTCGGCACGCTGCGATGCCGATCACGGCGGCATTCATGTCTTGAGCCAGTTCTCCGGCAACGCGCAGCAAAACCGCATTGGCGTGGCCGAGTTCGAGATGCACCATCAGCGTTGCATAGGTCATTGTCCGGGCATCCCATCTTCATCGGCCGGCACGCGGAACTCGTGCCAGATCCCGTTCAGGATCCCGAAGGTGACGGCGAAGCCGAGGCCAAGTATCCAGGCAAAATACCACATGACTTTACTTCTTCTGGTGCAAGGTCGGGCTCAGTAGAGGTCAGGATCGGTGGCGATGGCGGCACTGGTCACCCGGCCCCACAGCATCCGGTAGACCCAGGCGGTGTAGAGCAGGACCAGCGGCAGGAAGACGATGGTCGCCACCAGCATCAGAAACAAGGTTCGCTCGCTGGACGACGCGTTCCAAACGGTCAGGCTCGAATGCGGATCGATGGCGCTCGGCAGGATGAACGGGAACATCGACAGGCCGACCGTCGCGATGATGCCGAGGGAAGAGATCGCGGACCCGGCCAAGGCAGGCGCCTCCCAGCCCCGCCGTATCCCGAGCCACGCCAGGCCGGCGCCACAGAAGCCAAGCACCGGCAGGGCGATCATCCAGGGATTCGCCGCGTAGTTGGCAAGCCAGCCCCCGGCAGCCTGTTCCGCCGTCGTGCGCAGCGGGTTCGACGGGCCGAACGGGTCGATCGTGCCGGTGATGCGGAAACCCATGTTGCCGAAGGCTACGAACGCGCCGCCCAGCGCGAACAGGGCGGCAGACAGGATCGCGGCGATCCCACCGTAGCGCCGGGCGCGCTCGCGCAAGGGTCCGTGCTCCAGTTTTACTGTCAGATAAGCCGCGCCGTGCAGCACCACCATGGCAACGGAAAGCAGGCCGCAGAGCAGGGTAAAGGGCGTGAACAGGCCAAGGAAGCTGCCCTCGTAGTAGGTTCTCAGGTCGCTATCGAGCCGGAACGGCAGCCCCTGCAGCACATTGCCGACGGCGATGCCGAATACCAGGCTGGGCACGAAGCCGCCGACGAACAGCGCCCAGTCCCAGCCGGCGCGCCATTTGAGGCCGGGCCGCTTGGAGCGGTACTTGAAGCCGACCGGACGCAGGATCAGCGCCGCCAGGACCAGAAACATCGCCAGGTAGAAGCCGGAAAAGCTGACCGCATAGACGAACGGCCAGGCGGCGAAGATCGCACCGCCGCCGAGGATGAACCAGACCTGGTTGCCCTCCCAGGTCGGCCCGACGACGTTGATCGCCATCCTTCGCTCCACGTCGGTGCGGGCAACGAACGGCAGCAGCGTGCCGATGCCAAGGTCCCAGCCGTCGGTCAGGGCAAAGCCGATGAGCAGCACGCCAAGCAGCGCCCACCAGATCAGCCGCAGCATGGAATAGTCGAGTGCCAGGTGCATGATTGGTCTCCTCAGGCGAAAGCGGGGGCCGGCTGAGCGCCGATGTCCGGAACCGGAGTGATGTCTTCATGTCCGCCATACGGGCCGCGGCGAACCGTGCGGGCGATCAATCCGATCTCGATCACCGCGAGCGTCCCATAGATGAGCGTGAAGCCGATCAGCGTGGTCCAGAGCTGGCCGCGGCTGAGCGTAGAGGCCGCCAGCCCGGTCGGCAGCACGCCCTCAATCGCCCAGGGCTGACGGCCGACCTCCGACAGTACCCAGCCAAGCTCGGCCGCGATCCACGGCAGCGGCAGGGCCAGCACCGCCAGGCGCAGGAACCAGCGCTGGTCGAACCGGCGTAGGCTGCAGAGCAGGAAGGCGGTCGCGAACAGCCCGATGAAGAAGAACCCCAGCCCGGCCATCACACGAAAACTCCAGAACATCAGCGGCACATCGGGCACGGTGTCCCACGCCGCCTGCCGGATCTGCTGCGGCGTTGCCTGGCGCGGATCATCCATCGTGCGCCTGAGCAGCAGGCCGTAGCCAAGGTCGCGGCCGTCCTTGGCGAATATCGCGCGCGCCGCGACGTTGGCGGGATCGGCCTTCAGCGTCTGCACGGCGCCGTAGGCCCGCACGCCGGACTCGATGCGTTCCTGCGCGAGCAGCACGAGCTCCGACATGCCGGTGACCTGCTTGTCCAGGCTTCGGGTCGCGATCAGGCCGAGAACCCACGGTATCTCCACGGCATAGCGCGTCGTGCGGGTCTCGAGGTCAGGCAGCCCGAACACGGTTATGCCGGCGGGCGCCGCCTGGGTGTGCCAGGCGGCCTCGATCGCGGCGAGCTTCATCTTCTGGTTGTCGGTTAGCGCATAGCCGGACTCGTCGCCCAGGACGACGACCGAGAGCGACGCGGCCAGGCCAAACGCGGCCGCCACCGTCATCGATCGCCGCGCCATGCCAGTCCAGCGTCCCTGCAGCAGGTAGAAGGCGGAGATCGCCAGCACCACCACCGAGGCTATGACATAGCCGGCGCTGACCGTGTGCACGAACTTCGCCTGCGCCACCGGGTTCAGCAGCACAGCGGCGAAATCCGTCACCTCCATGCGCATGGTCTCGGGATTGAACTGCGAGCCGACCGGGTTCTGCATCCACCCGTTGGCGATCAGGATCCACAGCGCCGAGAAGTTGGTGCCGACCGCCACCATGAAAGTAGCGAACAGGTGGCCAAGCTTCGACAGCCGGCCCCAGCCGAAGAACATCAGCCCGATGAAGGTGGCCTCAAGGAAGAACGCCATCAGCCCCTCGATCGCCAACGGGGCGCCGAAGATGTCGCCGGCATAGGTCGAGAAGTACGACCAGTTGGTGCCGAACTGGAATTCCATGGTCAGGCCGGTAGCCACGCCGAGCACGAAGTTGATGCCGAAGATGATGCCCCAGAACCGCGTGACGGTGCGCCAGATCGGGCGGTCGGTCATCACGTAAACGCTCTCCATGATGACTAGCATGAAGGACAGGCCCAGCGTCAGCGGCACGAACAGGAAATGGTACAGCGCCGTCAACGCGAACTGCAGCCGTGAGAGGTCAACAATGCCGGAATCCATCGTTTTCTCCGTAATTTCTGGCGGCATCCGGACAAATCGGCGGATGGCCTTGCGCTGGTGATACGAACTTTCGGCTGGCATTTCCTTGATCTGGATCAATGCTTGTCGGCGGCGGCCGTGGCAGCAAAGGGGGAATGGCGAAATCAACGCAGCACAAGACAAACGCCGTCCGGCGCCAAGCGTACCTGAAGCAGGTCGTCTCCGCCGGCGGCTGGCGCAACGGCGGCGCCGCGGCGATGCTGGTCTGCGATGGTATTGTCGCCATTGGCTTTGCCGCAGCTTTGGCCGGCGGCCTGGCTTCCCTGCCGCATGGCATTCCGGCCGCCGGACCGTGGCTGGCGGTGGGCCTGGCTACGGCTTTCGCCCGGGGTCTCTGCGCCTGGGGCGGCGCCCGCCTCGGCGCGGCAGCCTCCGCTATGGCGCGGACCGTGCTGCGTCGCCGCATCGTGGTGGCCTGCCTTGGCCTGCCGCCCGGCGAGCGCAGTTCGGTCGGCGACCTGATGACGGTCGCGGTCGATGCGGTGGAAACGATCGACGGCTACGTGGCGCGCTTCGTGCCCGCACGCCGGGCAGCCGGACTGGTGCCGGTCATTGTGCTGGCCGCGGTCGCGCTGGCCAGTCCAGCCAGCGCGCTCATCCTCGCTGGCACCTTCCTTCCGTTCGTCGTCCTGATGATGCTGGCCGGCGGCGCCGCGGCGGATGAGTCGCACCGGCAATTCACGGCCCTGGCCCGACTTTCCGCGCTGTTCGCCGACCGGGTTCGGTCGCTACCTTTACTTCTTGCCTTTCAGGCCGAGCCGACGGAGGCTAGGGGGCTCGGCACCGCAGCCGACGAGCTGCGGCGGCGCACCATGGGCGTGCTGCGCATCGCCTTCATCTCCTCAGCCTGCCTGGAGTTCTTCGCGGCGCTCGCGGTCGCCCTGGTCGCCGTCTACGCGGGTTTCAACGTACTTGGCCTGCTGCCTTTTCCGGTACCGGAACGGCTTGATCTTGGCCGCGCCTTTTTCGTCCTGGCACTGGCGCCCGAATTCTATGCGCCGATGCGCCGGCTTGCCGCCGCTTATCACGACAAGCAGGCGGCGGAGACCGCCGCCGACCGGCTCGCCGCACTGGAGGCAAGGCGCCGTCCCACGTTCCCGGCGCGCTCCGCCTTTACGGCCGCCCCGCGCATCCGGTTCGCGGCGGTCACGGTGCGCTATCCGCACGAGGACAGGCCGGCGCTTGACGACCTCGACTTCGAGGCCGCGCCCGGTGAGATCGTAGCGCTGCTCGGACCGAGCGGCTCGGGCAAGACGACGGCACTGAACCTGCTGCTTGGCCTCGCACCGCTCGCCGGCGGCGAGGTCTGGATCGATGGCCTGGCGCTGTCGGAGATCGGCTCCGTCGCCGGGTCAGCCGCCTGGATGGGGCAGGCGCCCGTGATTCTGCCGGGCAGCATCGCCGAGAACGTTGTCCTGGCCTGCCGCGATGCCGTGCCGGAGGACATCGCGGCAGCGGCACGGCGGGCTGGCCTGGCTGCCATGCTCCGCACCCGTCCGGGTGGGTTGGACGCCATTGTGGACGAGCGCGGCACAGGGCTTTCGGGCGGGGAGCGGCGTCGCATCGCGCTGGCGCGCGCGCTGCTGAAGCCGGCTTCCATCCTACTGCTAGACGAACCGACCGCGCATCTCGACGCGCTGTCGGCGGCTGCGCTGATCGCTGCGATTCGAGAGGCGGCGCAGGGCCGGACCACCCTTATCGCCACGCATTCGCAGGCGCTGGCGGCGATCGCCGACAGGGTCGTCAGGCTCGGGCAGCCATGAGCGTCCTGCAACGACTGCTCGCCACCGAACGTCGCCGCCAACGCGGCCGGCTGCTGGTTGCGGGTGGAACGGCCGCCATTGCCGCCGCCGCCTCGGTGGGACTGCTCGGCCTGTCCGGCTGGTTCATCACCGCTGCCGCGTTGGCCGGCACGGCCGGTACCGGCGCCGCGATCGCGTTCAACGTCCTGCTGCCTAGCGCCTGCATCCGCCTGCTGGCGATCCTGCGCACGGGATGCCGCTACGCGGAGCGACTGAATGGACATGACGCGGCTCTGCGTGCCCTGGCGCGGATCCGACCGGCGTTGTTCCAGGCCCTGGCTGCCTCACCCCCCGCCTCGGCGATGGCAATGGCGGTCGGCGACGCTACCGCCTGCGTGGTGCAGGACGTGAACGAGGTCGAGATGCGCTTCGTGCAGCGCTCCTCGATCTGGGCCGCCTGGGCGGCCTGCATCTCGGGCACCGGCCTGCTGCTGTTGGCGGGCAGTGTGGCCGCCGCCGGTGTCCTGGTGGTGCTCGCCGGTATGCTGGTCACGGCACAAGTTCTGGCCCGACGGCTTGTGGTGGATGGCCGCGCGATCCCCTGCGCCAACGGCGTGTTGAAACAGGAGTTTGCCACCCTGATCGCCGCCGCGCCAGAACTGCGCGCCTACGGGCTGGAGGAATGGGCGGCCGAGCGCATCGCGAGGCAGGCCGCAACCCTGGTCTCGGCGCAGCAAAAGGTCACCGCCGCCGGCGGCCGGTTCGAATGGTTGTTGGCTGCCATAACCGGATTTGCCGCAATGCTTACGTTTGTGACGACCGCGGGCGCGGCCCTATCGGTCACGGCATTGGCGGTACTTGGCGCAATGATGTTGATCGACGGCAGCGCCGCCTATGTGCGCAGCCTGCCGCAATGGGGGCGTTTGCGCGAAGCCGAGGCGCGGCTGGACACAATGCTCGAACCTGTCCTGACCGCCCCGGCGCCGGCGCCGGCATGGGAAATAGGGCTGCCGCCGGCGATCGAGATCGTGGAGTTGGGCGCCCTGCTGACGCCCGGAACCTTGACCGGCATCGTCGGTCCGTCCGGCTGCGGCAAGACGACGCTGGTCGAGCGGCTGCTCCAGCTACGCGATGTGGCACCTGGCCGGATCAGGCTAGGCGGCATCGAGATCAGCAAGCTCGATTCGGCTGCGGTGCGGGGGTGCTTTGCCGTGGCGCCGCAGGATGCGGCGTTGCTGGCGGGAACGGTGCGGGAAAACCTGTTTTTGGCGCAACCTGATGCTTCAGAAGCAGAAATCTGGCAGACGCTTCACGATGCGGCGCTGGAGGATCGCATCCGCGCCCTGCCGCAGGGGCTGGACACCTGGCTCGGCGACAACGGTGCGCGCTTGTCGGGAGGCGAGCGGCGCCGCCTGGTGCTGGCGCGGGCCTATTTGCGCGCGGCGCCGTGGCTGCTGCTCGATGAACCGACCGAAGGGCTGGATGCGACAACCGAGGCTGTTGTCGTCCAACGTCTGCAGGCGCGGCTCTCCCTAAACGGGCAGGGCGCGCTGATTGTCAGCCATCGCCCAGCGCCGCTGTCGATCTGCGGCATAATCCTGACGGTTGGCACGCAGGGAACACCGCTTCGGCATGCAGCCGTGATGCCTTTGCAGGGCGCAAATGACACGGCGGTTGGACAACCATACGGCGTCCACTGGGCTGGCTGACGATGCTTTCCGTTGTATGAAGTGCAACACATTGATCTAGACCCGATTTCCTCGTAGCGGCCGACCGGTGGGAAAGCTAAATTGATACTGACGCAGCAAGTCCGGCTGAGTGGATTGCCGCGAGACATGCTGGCCGGACTGCTTCTCGCCGCCATCGCCGTGCCCGAGCAGCTTGCCACGGCTCGCCTCGCCGGACTGCCGCCGGAGGCCGGGCTGTTCACCTTCGCCGCAGGTGCCATCGGCTTCGCCGTCTTCGGCACCAACCGCTTTCTCTCGGTGGGTGCGGATTCCACCATCGCACCGATCTTCGCGGGTGGCCTAGTCGCGTTGGCGGCCCTGGGGTCTTCCCACTACGCGGCGCTGGCGGCACTGCTGTCCGTCATGGTCGGCATCGTGCTGATCGGTTCGGCCGTGCTCCGCGCAGGATGGGTCGCGGACCTGCTATCCATCCCCGTCACCGCCGGCTTCATGGCTGGCATCGCGATCCATATCCTTGTCGGTCAGCTGCCATCCGTGCTCGGCGTGCCTGATGCGCACGGAACATTGGCGGCGCAGGTCGGCCAGATCCTGCACCGCCTGCCCGACACCAACCCCTATGCGCTGGGGATCGGCCTGTTCGTGCTGGTGGCAACCCAGGCGACCGAGCGTGTGGCGAAACGCCTGCCGGGCGCACTGCTGGCGTTGATCGCCGTGACGGTAGCGACGGCCATGCTGCACCTGCAGCAGCATGGCGTGGACGTGCTGGGTAAGCTGCCGGGCGCCCTGCCGCGGCTTGCCCTGCCGGCAACGTCGCCGGGCGACATTCTGCAGCTGTCACCCCTGGCGCTGATCGTGGCCCTGGTCTGCATGGTGCAGACGGCTGCGGTGCTGCGGGCCTACCCGTCCCACCCGGAGGGTCCTCGTCATGTCGCGCGCGACTTCGGCGGCATCGGGGCGGGCTGCATCCTGGCCGGGCTAATCGGCGGCTTCGCGGTCAATGCCAGCCCGCCGCGCACGGCGGTCGTGGTTTCGGCGGGCGGCGGCTCGCAGGCGGTGTCGCTGGTCGCAGTGCTGCTTGCGGCGGGGCTGTTGTTCGGCGGCGGCACCATGCTCGCGGCGGTGCCGCACGCCGCCCTGGGCGGCGTCCTGATCGCGGTCGCGCTGCGCATCTTCCGACTGAACGAGATCGTTGATATCGGCCGCCGCGGCGGGTCAGAGATCTGGCTGGTGGCAGCCAGCGCCCTGCTGGTGGTCGGGCTGCCGATCGAAACCGGCATGCTGGCCAGCATCGTGTTGTCGTTACTGCACAGCTTCTACACCGTGGCGCGTCCGCTCTGCCTGGAGCTTACCCGTGCGCCTGGCACAACGGTCTGGTGGCCGTCCGATGAACAGCCCGGAGAGCACGAGCCCGGCATTCTGGTGTTCGCCCCCGCCGCGCCGGTGAACTTCACCAATGCGTCGTTCATCCGCGGCCGGCTCCTGGGTGCGGTCGAGCAGTCCCGCACCGGCGTGCGGCTGGTGGTGATCGAGGCCAGCGGCGTGACCGACATCGACTACACCGGGGCCGATGTTCTGCGCCAGGCGGTGGGAACACTGCGCGCGCGTGGAATTCAGGTTGCTCTGGCACGCCTGTCGGCCGAGCGGGCCTGCCAGCATGCGGCGCGCACAGGGCTGCTGGAGGCATTCGGGACAGAGCAGGTCTTTCGCTCGGCGGAAGACGCCGTGCAGTCGTTCAAGGCGTCTGGCGGCTGAACTAGCACGTATGGAGTCCGGCCGGTGATCCGGTGGCTACAACGGCAACGGCGCGGCCTTCATCCGCTCCATCGCGAACCGGCTGGTGACGTTGCGTAGCGGCACCGCGGCTATGAGCGTTCGGTAGAACTCATCGTAGGCGCGGATGTCTGCCACGACGACGTGCAACAGATAATCGACGTCGCCGCTCATGCGCCAGGCATCGACGATCGCCGGCATGCCGGCGATCACGACGGCGAAGCTTTCCAGCCAGGCGGCGGAATGGTCCTGGCTTTCGATCGCTACCATCACCGATATCGGCACGCCGATCTTCGCCGGGTCGAGCACGGCGACGCGGGCAAGGATGATGCCGTCCTGCTCCATGCGGCGAATGCGCTTCCAGCACGGCGTCTGTGTTAGCCCAACCTGCTCGGCGATCTCCGCCAGCGACAGGGTGGCGTCCACCACCAGCAGCCGAAGGATCGCGCGATCCAGCCGGTCCAGTTCCCTATAGTCCGGCATGGTCGACCGTCCACGCCGCCAAAGGCAGGCGCATGTCAGTTGGCATTTATGCAGTTCATGGATTTCTTCTCTTGTTCGAGACCATTTTAGGGCAAGGAATTCTTTCTTTGCCAAGAGTATTGCGCCGGAGGAGAAAATATATCTTCTTGCGTCCGCAACAGCCGACGCAACTACAAGGCAGAGAGCACAATGGCAAGCCTTCCCTTGCTTCCCGACTCGGCGCCCTTCGCCGCGGACCAGATCGCCGCGCTGAACCATGTCATGTCGGCCACCAACATCGAGCAGCGCAGCTGGCTAAGCGGCTTCCTGGCCGGCTTCCAGGCTGCCAATGCGCCGCAGCCAGCCGCGGCAGCCGCGGCGTCCACCCGCAAAATTCCGCTCGCCATCCTGTTCGCGACCGAGTCCGGCAACGCCGAGGCGCTGGCCGCGCAGGCGCGAAAGGCGGCGGCTAAACTCGGTTTCGCACCGCGCGTGCTTGACATGGCCGATGTCAATGCCGAGCAGCTGGCGACGCTGCCCAACGTCCTCGTCATCGCCAGCACCTGGGGCGAGGGCGAGCCGCCGCAACGCGGCGCCGATCTCCATGCCGCGCTGATGGCAGACACCGCGCCGCGAATGGAGGGCATGCGCTTCGCCGTGCTGGCGTTGGGCGACCGCGCCTATGCACAGTTCTGCGAGACCGGGCGGCAGTTCGACGACCGGCTGGCTGCGCTCGGCGCTACCCGCGTCTGCGACCGCATCGAATGCGACCTGGATTATGAGGCGTCAGCGACCGGCTGGCTCGACGCTTCACTTGCCGAGCTGAAGAAAAACGCCGGTCAGGCGGAGACCGATGCCGCCGTCATCCACGTCGATTTTGCCCGCGAAGCAACCGACGCCGCCGGTTATTCTCGGGCAAAGCCGTTCGAGGCCGAGATCACCGAGCACACCAACCTAAGCGGCAGCCGGTCCACTGGGCGCACCTTCCACGTCGAGCTGTCGCTGGAGGGTTCCGGCATCGCCTACGAGCCCGGCGACGCGATCGGCTTCGTGCCGACCAACGATCCGGCGCAGGTCGAGGCGGTGCTGAGCGCCGCGGGGCTCGATGGCGAGTCCGGCCTGCACGCCAGGTTGGCCCAGGAATTCGATATCTCCACCCTCACCCGGCCCCAGATTGTTTCCTACCGCGACATCACCGGCAGTGCGGCCCTGGCCGAGGTCGCGCGCGACGAGGCATCGATGGCGGCGTTCATCCCGGGGCGTCAGGTGATTGATCTTCTACTCGCAGCACCCCACCGGCTGACCGACGTCCAGCTGCTCGGATTGCTGCGGCCGCTGCCGCCACGGCTCTACTCAGTCGCCTCCAGCCAGAAGGCGGCGGAGCAGGAGGCGCATCTGCTGATCGCCGACGTGGCGTATGAGACCCATGGCAGGGCACGCCGCGGCGTGGCTTCCTCCAATATCGCCGATCGCCGCGCGGCCGGCGACCGGATCAAGATCTACGTCAAGCCGAACCCGCATTTCCGGCTGCCGGTCGACCCTACCCAGAAGACAATCCTGATCGGCCCGGGCACCGGCGTGGCACCGTTCCGCGGCTTCCTGCAGGAGCGCGAGGCGGTGGGCGCGACCGGAGAAAACTGGCTGTTCTTCGGGTCGCGAAACTACCTGCACGACTTCCTCTATCAGCTCGAATGGCAGGACTGGCTGAAATCCGGCGTGCTGACCAACATCGACGTCGCCTTCTCCCGCGATCAGCCGGAAAAGATCTATGTCCAGCACCGGCTTTGGCAGCGCCGGAACGAAATATTCCGGTGGATGGAGGAAAATGCGGCGGTCTACGTCTGCGGCGACGGCCAGGCGATGGCCAAGGATGTCCACGCCATGCTGTTGCGCGTGATCGCCGACCAGTCCGGCGGCGATGCCGATGCTGCGACCGCCTACCTCGACGGTCTGCGCCGCAGCGGCCGCTATCTCCGCGATGTCTACTGAAAGCACCACCATGACCGAGTTGAAGAAGCTGTCGCCCAACGAGGCGATCAAGGCCGCCAGCCAGCTGTTGCGCGGCACCATCGTCGAGGGGCTGGAGCGCCAGGTCACCGGGTCGCTGGCCGATGACGACACCCAGCTGACCAAGTTCCACGGCATCTACCAGCAGGACGACCGCGACCTGCGCGCCGAGCGCGGCCGCAAGCGCATGGAGAAGGCGTTCAGCTTTATGGCCCGGGTACGCATTCCCGGCGGCGTGCTGACCGGGGCGCAATGGCTGAAGATGGACGAGCTGGCGACCCAGCGCGCCAACTGCACGCTGCGGCTGACGACGCGCCAGACCATCCAGTTCCACGGCATCATCAAGACCAACCTGAAGCCGGCGATCCGCGCCATCAGCGACGCGCTACTCGACACCATCGCCGCCTGCGGCGACGTCAACCGCAACGTGATCTGCACCGCCAACCCGTACCAGACCGCGATTCATGCGGAGGTGTTCGCGATGTCGCAGGCGATCAGCACGCACCTGCTGCCACGCTCGCGCGCCTGGCACGAGATCTGGGTTGACGAGGAGAAGATCGCCGGCGGCGAGGAGGAGGAACCGATCTATGGCCGCACCTACATGCCGCGAAAGTTCAAGATCGCGGTCACCGTGCCGCCGCACAACGACGTCGACGTATTCGCCCACGACCTCGGGCTGATCGCGATTGTCGAGGGCGGGGAAATAACCGGCTACAACGTGGCGGTCGGCGGCGGCATGGGCATGACCCATGGCGAGCCGGAAACGTTTCCGCGAACCGGCGACGTGATCGGCTTCTGCACGCCCGGCCAGGTTCTGGCGGTGGCCGAGCAGGTGGTGGCGGTGCAGCGCGATTTCGGCGACCGGTCCAACCGCAAGCAGGCGCGGCTGAAATACACCATCGAACGGCTGGGGCTGGAATGGTTCCGGACGGAACTGCATCGCCGGCTGGGTTTCGAGCTCGCCCCGGCCCGCTCGGTACTGCTGACCAGCAGCGGCGACCGGCTCGGCTGGCAGCAGGGCGACGATGGCAACTTTCATTACACGTTGTTCGTCGAGAACGGCCGCGTCGCCGACCTGCCAGCACGCCGGCTGCTAACCGGGTTGCGCGCTATCGCTGCCGTGCATGGCGGCGAGATGATCATCACTGCCAACCAGAATCTTCTCCTTGCCCGCATTCCGCCCGACCGAAAAGTGGCGATCGAGAGACTGATCGATGAGCACGGCCTGTCTGGCGGCGTCGGTGCATTACGGAAAAACGCGATGGCCTGCGTGGCTCTGCCGACCTGTGGCTTGGCCCTTGCCGAAAGCGAGCGGTATCTGCCCGATCTGGTGACTGCGTTGGAAAAAGAACTGGCCGCGGTCGGGCTGTCGTCGCAGGAGATATCGATCCGCATGACCGGCTGCCCGAACGGTTGCGCGCGGCCCTACCTGGCGGAAATCGGCCTGGTCGGACGAACGCCGGGGATCTACCACCTCTATCTCGGCGGCGCCTTCGACGGCACCCGGCTCAACAAGCTGTTCCGACGCGACGTCGGTCACGACCAGATCCTTTCCGAACTCACGCCGCTGTTCGCCGACTATGCCGAGCGTCGAAACCTGGGCGAACATTTTTCCGACTTCCTGATCCGCGCCGGCCACATCCGGCCGACCATCGCCGGCGCGCGCTTTCACCTCGACCTCGAACCCGCATTGGAGGCCTGAGATGCCGTATCTCCGCAAACCCGAGATTATCGCGGCACCAGCCAGGCGCGGCCTCGCGGAGGGCCGCATGGCCGGCTTGCCGTTCCTGGCATTTTCGCTGACGCCAGCGCTGATGTTCAGCGCGCCGACCGTGCTGACGGCGTTTCTGTTTACCGCACTGGCCGCGTTCTGTGTCCACATTCCCGTAGTCGCCGGTATTTGGGGCATTGCTGGCGAAGACAGCGCCGACAAGCCGCTGACGCCACGCGCCTACGGAACTTTGCTGCTGCTGTGGACGGCGACCGGCTGGTCCATCGCCGCTCTTTGGCGGTAGTTTCATCGTGCAAATATCTATTTCACGCCGTGGCCTTGCCGGTGGGCTAGCGCTTGGCGCACTAACATTCGGGCTGCCGCGAAAAGCTCGGCCGGCATCAACGACCATCCGCATCGGCGTGCAGAAATACGGCACCCTGATCGTGCTGCGCCAGCGTGCGACCCTGGAGGCCGCGTTGCAGCCGCGCGGCGTCTCGGTCAGCTGGCACGAGTTTCCCGGCGGCCCACAACTGCTGGAGGCGCTGACGGTCGGCGCCATCGATTTCGGCACCGTCGGCGAGGCGCCGCCGATCTTTGCTCAGGCAGCCGGATCTCCGCTGCTCTATGTCGGATTCGAGCCGCCCTCGCCTAAAGGCGAGGCCATCCTGGTGCCTAAAACGTCTGAGATTCGTGCGCTGGCGGAGCTGCGTGGCAGAAAGGTGGCCCTCAACAAAGGCTCCAACGTTCACTTTCTCCTGGTCCAGGCGCTGGCCAGCGTCGGCATGACCCCGGCCGACGTGACGCCGGTCTATCTCGCCCCAGCCGACGCCCGCGCCGCCTTTGAGCGCAATGCCGTCGATGCCTGGGTTATCTGGGACCCGTTCCTCGCTGCCGCCCAGGACACGACCGGTGCCCGCGTGCTGGCCGATGGCACCGGGCTCGCCCCCAACCGGCAGTTTTTCCTGGCGTCGCGCGCCTTCGCCGCCGCGCAGCCGGAGTTGCTGGCAGTGATAAATACCCAGATCGACGCGACTGACCGATGGGCCGAGGCTAACCAGGCGGAAACCGTCGGCCTGCTCGCCGCCGGCATGGGGCTGCCCGCCGCTGTCGTCGCCACCGCGATCGGCCGAATGGGCTATGGCGTGCGGACCCTGACCGCCGAGGTCGTCGCCGACCAGCAGAAAATCGCCAACACCTTCTTCGGCCTTGGCCTCATCCCGAAAAAGCTGGATGTCGCCGGCGCCGTGTGGAACCCCGAGACATGAGCGCACAGCCCACCACCGACGTACTCTGGTTCCTGCCGACCCATGGCGACGGCCGCTATCTCGGCACCGACAGGGGGGCACGCCACGTCACCCTGAACTACCTCGGCCAGATCGCGCGCGCCGCCGACGAGCTCGGCTATTTCGGCGTGCTGCTGCCGACCGGAAAATCCTGTGAGGATAGCTGGGTGGTCGCCTCCGCCATGATGCCGCTGACCCGGCGTCTTCGCTTTCTGGTCGCGGTCCGCCCGGGCCTGGGCGAGCCCGCGATGTCGGCCCGCATGGCTGCGACCTTTGATCGGCTGTCTGACGGCCGGCTGCTGGTCAATGTCGTCACCGGCGGCGACCCGGCCGAGTTGCGCGGCGACGGCGTCTGGCTGGGACACGACCAGCGCTACGCGGCGACCGACGAGTTCCTTACCATCTGGCGCCGGCTGATGACCGGCGAAAAAACCGATTTCCATGGCAAGCACATGGCGATCGAGGGCGGCAGGCTGCTCTACCCGCCGCACCAGCGCCCCTACCCGCCGCTGTATTTCGGCGGCTCCTCGCCCGCCGGTCAGCAGGTCGCGGCCGACCATGTCGATGTCTATCTGACCTGGGGCGAGAAACCTGAGGACGTCGCGGCCAAAATCGGAGAAATGCGCACGCTGGCCACGACCCGCGGCCGCACCCTATCGTTCGGCATCCGCCTGCACGTCATCGTGCGCGAGACGGAGGCAGAGGCTTGGCGCGCCGCCGACAGCCTGATCGAGCATCTCGACGACGCGACCATCGCCACTGCCCAGGCGGCGTTCGCCAAGTTCGACTCGGTCGGCCAGCGCCGCATGGCCGAACTGCATGGCGGCCGGCGCGACCGGCTGGTGATCAGCCCCAATCTGTGGGCCGGGGTCGGGCTAGTACGTGGCGGCGCCGGCACCGCGCTGGTCGGCGATCCGGGGCAGGTGGCGGCACGGATGCGCGAGTATATGGCGCTCGGCATCGACCGGTTCATCCTGTCGGGCTACCCGCATCTGGAGGAATGCTATCGTTTCGCCGAGCTGGTCTTCCCGTTGCTGCCGCTGAAGGCCACCACCGGCAACGATCACGGCCCAGCCCGGCATGGCGGTCCGTTCGGCGAGATCATCGCCAACGTCGTGGCGCCCTCGATGCGGGCGGCCGGGTAGAGGCGTCTGATGCGTCATTATCCGATTTTCCTTGACCTGCACGGCCGCTGTGCGCTGGTCCTCGGCGGCGGCGAGGTTGCGGCGCGCAAGGCTGATTTACT
>JAYTTA010000425.1:0-16503 GCA_043745345.1 Acetobacteraceae bacterium
CCCCATGACAGCGCCGGAACCGCGCGCCAACCCTTTATTGCTGGGTCATGAGGCCGCCGAGGCCGAGATGGTCGGCGCCATGGCGGCTGGGCGGATGCATCATGCCTGGCTTATCACCGGCCCCGACGGCGTCGGCAAGGCGACGCTCGCCTATCGTTTTGCCCGGTGGTTGCTGGCCGGGATGCCGCCGGGTGAAACCTTGGCTGTTCCCGTCAGCAACATGTCGCGCCGGGTCACGGCCGGGTCGCATGCCGACCTGCTGACCATCGAGCGGATGTTCGACCCCAAGAACAAGCGCATGAGGACCCAGATCGCGGTCGAGGATGCCCGGCGCGTCGGCCCCTTCCTGCATCTGACCGCCGCCGAGGCCGGCTGGCGCGTCGTGGTGATCGACGGCGCCGAAGACCTCAACCTTTCTTCCGCCAACGCTTTGCTGAAGGTCCTGGAGGAGCCGCCCGCCCGCGCCGTGCTGCTGCTGGTTTGCGCCTCGCCCGGCCGCCTGCTGCCGACGTTGCGAAGCCGGTGCCGGCTGCTGCGCCTCGATCCGGTTGCCAACAACATCATGGACACGCTGATCGCCGGCTACCTGCCCGAACTTTCCGACGCCGACCGGCACCGGCTGATTTCGCTCTCCGAAGGCTCGCCCGGCCGAGCGTTGAGCCTGGCCGGCGATGCCGGGCTCGCCTGCTCAGTGCTGGTCGACGAAGTGCTGGCGGCGGTGCCGGGGCTTCGGGTCAGCCGCGCCTACAGCCTCGCCGACACGATCCTACGCAAGGATGCGACCGGGGGTAACAGCTTCTCGACGTTCATGGAGATGCTGCGCAGCTCGATTGCCACCGCCTTGCGCAATTCCGTGCGTGGCATCGCGACCTCGGGACAGGATCGCCTGATCGCCAGCCATCCGATTGAAGCCTGGCCTGAAATGTGGCACGGGCTGACGAAGCTGCAGCACGATACCGAGGCGCTCAACCTGGACCAGCGCCAGGCCATAGTCGCCGGGCTCGGGCTGCTCAGCCAAACCGGATCGGGCCTACCATGAAACCAACTTACTACGTCACCACGCCGATCTATTACGTTAACGGTGCGCCGCATATCGGCCACGCCTACACGTCGATCTGTGCCGACGTTCTGGCCCGGTTCAAGCGGCTGGACGGTTTCGATGTCTTCTTTCTCACCGGCACCGATGAGCATGGCCAGAAGGTCGAAAAGGCCGCGGCCGACGCCGGGCTGGATACCCAGGCCTTTACCGATAAGGTGTCGGCCGATTTCCGCGACATGACCGAGAAGATGGGGGTCAGCAACGACGACTTCATCCGCACCACCGAGCCGCGCCACATGGCTGGCTGCGCCGCGCTGTGGCGCCGGCTGGAGCAAGCGGGCGATATTTATCTCGGCCATTACGAGGGCTGGTATGCGGTTCGCGACGAGGCGTTCTACGACGAGAGTGAGTTGGTGGCGCGCGACAGCATCAAGCTGGCGCCGTCGGGGGCGCCGGTCGAATGGGTACGCGAGCCATCCTATTTCTTCCGGCTGTCGGCGTGGCAGGACCGGCTGCTGCAATTCTATGAGGACCACCCCGACTTCATCGCGCCGAGCTCACGCCGCAACGAGGTGCTGAGTTTCGTGCGCGGCGGTCTCAACGATCTGTCGATCAGCCGCACCACCTTCGTCTGGGGCATCCCGGTGCCCGACGCGCCCGGACACGTCATGTATGTGTGGCTTGACGCGTTGATCAACTACATCACGGCGATCGGCTTTCCGGACGAAACCGCGGACCGATGGCGGTTCTGGCCGGCCGACGCGCAAGTCGTCGGCAAGGACATCATCCGTTTCCATGCCGTCTACTGGCCGGCATTTCTTCTATCCGCCGGCATTGCCCCACCCGCCAGAATAACGTCGCACGGCTGGTGGGTGGTCGAGGGCGAGAAGATGAGCAAGTCGCTCGGCAACGTGGTCGAACCGCGCCAGTTGGCGGCGACCTACGGGCTCGACCAGATCCGCTATTTCCTGCTGCGCGAAAAGCCGTTCGGCAGCGACGGCAGCATGAGCCACGCGGCGATCATTTCGAGAATCAACGTCGAGCTGGCCAACGACCTCGGCAACCTGGCGCAGCGCTCGCTGTCGCTGATAGCCAAGAATCTGGGGAGCCAGCTGCCGGAGAGGGGGGCCGCCACCGATGCTGACAACGTGCTGACGGCCGCCGCCGCCGAGCTGCCAGGTTTGCTGCGTGAGCGGATCGACCGGCAGGTTTTCCATGAGGCGCTGGAGGAAGTCTGGAAGGTGATCCGCGCCGCCAACGCCTATATCGATCATCAGGCACCCTGGGCGTTGCGCCGGACTGATCCCGCCCGCATGGCCGACGTGCTGCGGGTGCTGGCCGACGTCCAGCGGGTGATCGCGACCGTTCTGCAACCGTTCATGCCAGCCTCGATGGCCAGGATGCTCGATCAGCTTGGCGTCCCCATCGAGCTGCGGGCGTTCGCCGACCTGGCAACGGAGCTGCCGGCCGGGATCGTGCTGCCGCAACCCGCCGGCGTGTTCCCGCGTTACATCGATGAAACGGTGTAGAAGCTGGATGTTGATCGATTCGCATTGCCACCTAGATTATTTCACCGACGAGGAACTGCCCGGCATCTTTTCGCGGGCCCAGGCGACTGGGGTTGGGGAGATGGTGACGATCGGCACAGGGCTGGCGCAGTCCGAGCGGATCAAGGCAACCGCTTTAACGCATGAGAATGTCTGGTGCACGATCGGGGTGCATCCGCACAGCGCCGCCGAGGAGAGGGTACCGGCGGCGGAGACGCTGGCCGCGATGACGGATCATCCCAAGGTGATCGGCATCGGCGAATCCGGCCTCGATTATTTCTACGACAAGGCGCCGCGCGACACCCAGCAGGCAAGTTTTCGCGCCCATATCCGGGCTGCCGCGATGACAGGCCTGCCTTTATCCATCCACGCCCGTGACGCCGATGACGATATCGCCCGGATACTGCAGGAGGAACGCGCTGCTGGCCATGCTTTTCGGTTCCTGCTGCATTGCTTCAGCTCTACCCGGAGGCTGGCGGAGGCCGCCATGGAGATGGACGGCTATTTCAGCTTTTCCGGCATTTTGACGTTTCCGAAATCCCAGGAAATCCGGGACATATCGCGAGATGTTCCAGCCGATCGGCTTCTGGTAGAGACCGACGCGCCGTACCTTGCACCGGTCCCTTTTCGCGGTAAGCGCAACGAACCGTCGTTCGTGGCCCACACCGCGCGGGTGCTCGCCGAAGTCCGGGGACTGAATGCGGAGGCGCTCGCGGCGCTGACTACGGCTAACTTCCGCCGGCTGTTTCCGAAGACGATTTCCGGCTGATGGGCCTCGAGGTTACCCTGCTCGGCACCGGCGGATCTGCCGGCGTGCCGCAGATCGGCGGCGCCGACGGCCGCGGCGACTGGGGTGTCTGTGATCCCGCCGAACCCCGCAACCGCCGCACGCGCGCCAGCATCGTGGTGCGTCGAGACCACGGGCAACGGCTTCTGGTCGACACCTCTCCTGACATGCGAGGACAACTGCTCGCCTGCGGCATCCCGTCGGTGGATGCCATTCTCTACACCCACGCCCATGCCGACCACATCACCGGGTTGGACGATGTCCGCATCCTGAATCGGTTGATCGGCCGGCCGATCAAGGCCTTTGCAACTCCGGGCACGCTGGCCGAGCTTGAGAAGCGTTTCGGCTACGCGTTCAGGCCATGGTCCGGTTCGGGCTTCTATCGCCCATGCGTGGTCGGCTGCCCGGTGCAGCCGGACACCGACGTCGAGATTGCCGGACTGCCGATCCGGCTGTTCCACCAGAACCACGGCATGACCTCGTCGCTCGGTTTCCGGGTTGGCAATTTTGCGTATTCCACCGATGTGGTCGATTTACCGGATGCGACGCTTGATGTCCTGGGAGGTCTCGACACCTGGGTGGTGGACTGCTTCCTGCGCCACGGCCGCCACAACGCCCATGCCAACCTGGAGATCGCGATCGGCTGGGCCGAACGCCTCAAGCCACGCCGCACGATCCTGACGCATATGGGGATGGACATGGACTGGGGATGGCTGAAGGCCAACCTGCCGGCCGGTATTGAGCCCGGTTTCGACGGTCAGGTCCTAAATATCCCAGGAACCGCTGAGTCTTGCTGATCTTGGAATTCCATAATATCCCTTCTGCGGCAATTAGCAGCGCGGTGTTCGCAGCCGACAGGCATCATCGGAGCCCTGGTTATGACCAAAGCCCTGCCCCCGTCGGCTGAGCATGAGCTTCGTAGGCTGCTCGATTGCATGGCGGCGCTGCGCGATCCAGCAACTGGGTGTCCGTGGGACCGGGAGCAAACGTTAGAAACCATAGCCCCTTACACGGTCGAAGAAGCCTACGAGGTCGCCGATGCGATTGCCCGGCAGGACTTCTCCGCCTTGCCGGACGAGCTCGGCGATCTGCTGTTCCAAGTCGTCTACCATTCACGCATCGCCGAGGAATCCGGCCGGTTCGATTTCGCGGGTGTCGCCAAGGCGATCACCGACAAGATGGTCCGGCGCCACCCTCACGTGTTCGGCGACGCCATACGTGACGCTGCTCAGCAGACCAAAGCCTGGGAGGTTCAGAAGTCCGCGGAACGGGTTGCGCGCCGGGAAACCGGCACCTTGGCCGGGATCGCCGCGGCGCTGCCGGCCCTCAGCCGGGCACATAAGATTGCCAGCCGTGCTGCGGGCGTTGGGTTTGACTGGCCCGATGCCGGCGCCGTGCTCGACAAGCTGGAGGAGGAAGCCGGGGAGCTACGAGCAGAACTCGCCGGGGCCGATCCGGCCAGGCTTGCTGATGAGCTCGGCGACCTTCTGTTCGTGGTCGTGAACCTGGCGCGAAAGCTGAAGCTGGATCCGGAAGCCTGCCTTCACCAGGCCAACGCCAAGTTCGCACGACGGTTCGGCCAGGTTGAGCATGCGCTCGAGGTTGCGGGAAAGACGCCGTCGGACGCCACCCTGTCGGAGATGGAAGTCGAGTGGCAGAAGGCGAAGCTGGCGGAGCGTCAATCTGCCATCGACTGACGCCGAGCCGGTTTCAACCGTTCAGCGGGCTTTTGCGCGCCGGAGCGGACGTGCGAACCGGGTGTATTGAACCATCGCCAATGCGGCCAAACCCGCCACCAGCAGGCCCAAAGCGCCAGGCTCCGCAATAGCCTGGAGTGCGGCCTGAGCTACCAGCGCATGGCCGGCTTCGGTCGGATGCACCTGATCCCAAAACAAATGGCTGTCCTGTCCGGCGGCGGTCGTGTCGCACAGCGTGGCGCCTGTGCTCGGACCCTGAAAGCCGCCGGTCCAGCATGGGTTGATTACATCAGTAAAGCCGAACGCGAGCGGCGACGCCAGCACGGCCTTCTGCCTGGCAAACGCACCCAGGGTATCGACCCGCAGCCCGGCATCCTTGACTGCGGCAAGGTCGGTCTGCAGATCAGCGTTGAACTCCGTCGTCAGGGTCGTCGCGAGCACGCCGAATGCCTTGAACGCCGGCGTCTGAGCAAGGTCGGGCACGTCGTAAAGCACCAGCTGCAGCGCGCCCAGGCTGTGCAGCGCAGTGGCGAAAGCTGCCGCATTTGCGGCCGCAGCAGCGACTGCATCTTGTGCCTGGGTGACTGTGAGCGTGTTGACGGCGATTTGCCTCAGTGCGCCAAAGATATCGTTGGCGCCGATGTCGAGGGTGTAAAGCGCGCTAGGCGGTGCGCTGACGTGCGTCACCGTGAACTGAGCCAGTTGCGACGGAAGATCAATAAACGTTGCCAGGCCGACGGCCGTGGTGCCGGTGCGGGCGCCGCCGTAGGCGTAGTCGTTGCCGCCGGCCAGGCTGGCGGTCAGCGGACCGTTGCCGAGCAGCAGGGAGAGATCCTGAACCCAGGTGTTGCCGTTGGTGAACCGGCCGTTTGAGTACGGCGGGAGCGGCTGGTTCGGGATGCCATTGGTGGGACTTGAACTGAGATGGAACAAATTGCCCGCATCCGACAGGCTGTCGCCGAACGCATAGACCGCGCTGTATGGCGACGCGTCGGCAGTGCCGATTGCCGCCAATGCAAACCCTGAAATCGCAACCGAACGCAGCAGAAACTTGCGCATGGACATCCCAAAGGTTTCCTTGGTTTCCTTGGTTTCATTGGCCGAGGCCGTTTCGTGTCTACATGATCGTTCCGTCAAGCTGTCAATGCTCTACTCCGACCCGTTCGAACCGTGACCGGTCCTCTGGCAACAGCCTGACCACTAGCTTGATCGTCGTCTCGGCATCGTCGCGGCCGACCACCTCGCCGTGTTCGTACAACCACGCCAGACGCGCGCCGTCCTGTGGCGCCAGGGTGAACTCGACGGTTATCATGCGCTCGGCGATGTGCCGATCGATCGCTGCGAGAAGTTCGGGAATTCCCTCGCCGGTAATGGCAGAGACGGCGACGGCCCCTGCCCGCGTCTCCACTTCGCCGACGCCGCCGAGCAGATCCGCCTTGTTCAGCACCTCGATGCTGCGGGCCGCCCAGTCAGGCGCGATGGTGTCGTCGCGCGCCATGCCGTCAAGCACCGCGATCACGTCGCCACGCTGCGCGTCAGTGTCGGGATGCGAGGCGTCACGCACGTGCAGGATGACGTCGGCTTCGGCGACCTCCTCCAAAGTGGCGCGGAACGCCGCCACCAGCTCGGTCGGCAGCTCGCTGATGAAGCCCACGGTGTCCGACAGGATGGCACGCCGGCCGGAAGGCAGCCGCAACCCGCGCATGGTCGGATCCAGCGTCGCGAACAGCTGGTCCTGCGCTACTACGTCGGCACCGGTCATGGCATTGAACAACGTCGATTTGCCGGCGTTGGTGTAGCCGACCAGTGCAACCACTGGGAACGGCACCCGTCGGCGCGCCGAGCGATGCAGGCCACGGGTCCGCCGTACCTGTTCCAGCTCCTTCTTCAGCCGCACGATACGATCAAGGATCAACCTTCGGTCAGCCTCGATCTGGGTCTCGCCAGGACCGCCCAAAAAGCCGAAGCCGCCGCGTTGGCGCTCCAGATGGGTCCAGGACCGCACCAGCCGGGAGCGCTGGTATTCGAGATGCGCCAGCTCGACCTGGAGAATACCTTCGCGGGTCGCTGCGCGCTCGCCGAAGATGTCGAGGATAAGTCCAGTGCGGTCGATGACCTTGCAGTTCCACTCTCGCTCCAGGTTGCGCTGCTGGACCGGGGACAACGAGGCATCGACGATCGCGACCTCGACTTTATGCTCGGCGATGGCCTCGCCCTGCGACTTGGTCTGGCCGCTGCCGAGCAAGGTGGCGGGCGTGCGTCCACGCAGGTTGATGATTGCGGTGTGGACCACGGCAAGTCCGATGGCGGCGGCGAGCCCGATCGCCTCCGCGAGCTTCGCCTCCGCATCGCGCATGTGGGCGGCGCCGTCTTTTGGCGTCGCGGTGAAACCCCATGGCAGAATAACCGCGGCATAGGTCGGCCCATTGCCGGATGCAGCTTCCGGTGGGGATGCCACGGCCGGCTTGGCGACTGGCCGGCCGCTACCGCGCTTCAACGGTTACTCTTCGCCAACGACACTGGCCTCACGCGGCGCGGAGATCTCGACCTTGCTCGGATCGAACAGCTGGATCGGGGCACCCGGCATGACCGTGCTGATGGCATGCTTGTAAACCAGCTGGGTGTGGCCGTCCCGGCGCAGCAGCACCGAAAAATTATCGAACCAGGTGATGATGCCTTGAAGTTTGACGCCGTTGACCAGGAACACGGTCACGGCAGTCTTGTTCTTTCGCAAGTGGTTCAGGAAGACTTCCTGAACGTTCTGCGACTTTTCATTAGCCACGGCGCGATCCTTTTTATCTGGCTCTTTGTTGCCAATTCTCAGTCATATGTATATCACACACGCCTTTGTCGATACCTGGTCGCGACGCTACGCCTGCAAGGATGGCGCATTGTCCCACCAGGCGCAGGTGCCCGGCGTCAGCGCGTAGGTCCCTTCCAGCACCTGCAACTGCCTGCGCTTGCCTCCGGCACCGGCCACCAGCCGCAACTCCCTCGCCTCGGCCTGTTTTTCCGGTGACAGCCAGTTGCGCTCATGGCCCCACAGGCTTGGGCCATCCTCCATCTTCTCCGGCTGCCAGGTCGCGGGATCTATCGCCCGGCCGCCCCAGCCGTACTCGATCTGAAATCCCGCCGGCGTGCGGAGGTAGAATGAAGTCATCCAGTCGTTGGTGTGGCGCCCAAGCGTCGCAGTCACCAAGCTGGATTGCGGCCCGTCCCCACGAGCCAGACCTTTTTGGGCCAACCCACCTTGCGCCAAATCGTAGCCTTGCCCGACATCGTCCAGCGAGCACAGCTCGATCATGAAATGGTGCATGCCGTTGGTGCCGGTCTCGATCATCGCGAAGCTGTGCTGGCGCGGGTTGACGTGGAAGAACGCGGCACCGAACGGCCGCTCCATGTAGTCGCTGAGCCCGAAGCCGAGCACGTCGCGGTAGAACCGCATGCCGATCTCAATTTTCTCGACGGTGACGACGATGTGACCCATGCCGAGCGGCCCGGTGCGAAAGCCGGAGATCGAGCGGCCCGGGTTGAACGCCTGCTTCGATGTCTCGGCACCGTGGAACGCCTCCAGACGGTTGCCGATCGGGTCGTGGAAGGAAATCAGCGCCCTCACAGCCCGGCGATCGGCGAGCGACGCAGGCTCACGCGTGACCGTGACGCCGACCTGCTCCAACCGGGCGGCCAGGGCATCAAGCGCCGCCTCGTCCGCTACCTCCCAGCCGATATAGCGCTGGCCGGCGGGTAAATCGCGATCGATCACCAGCCGCTGGCTGCGGTCGTCCATGCGGAACGCCCGCGACGTGTTGCCGCGCTCGACCGCCTGCATGCCGAGGATACCGGTGGCGAACGCCGACCAGTCCTCCAGCTCGGCCGAGCCGAAGCCGAGATAGCCCAGCGCCTGGATCATTGTCTTTCTCCGATGCAGCCGATGCGCAAGCTTAGTCTTTATCGTTGCCGGCCGGCAAAGATTTCAGTGCGGTCTGCCCCGGGCGACGGCGTGATCTGCGACGGCCACTAGCCTGCCGTCGAAACTTCGTTAGCCTTGGCATCGATGATCAACCTTACCGTCGCCCCCGCCAGCCTGCCGCCAGGCCGGCGCATCTACGCAATCGGCGACATCCACGGCCTTTCCGACCGGCTCAAGATCCTCCACCAGAGTATCCGAGACGACCTGCGGCAACGCCCCATGCTCTCCGCGCTGCTGATCCACCTTGGCGACTATGTCGATCGCGGGCCGGACAGCGCCGGCGTAGTAGCGCAACTTGCCCACGGTCCGCCGATCGAAGGCATTGAGACGATCAACCTGATCGGCAACCACGAGAACACGATGATCGAGGCCCTTGCCGGCGATGCTGCCTCCGCCACTGACTGGCTGTTCAACGGAGGCGAGCCGGCGCTGACGAGCTGGGGCGTGGCGCCCGGCACCCCGCGCGCCGACTGGCTCCCCGCCATTCCCGCGGCTCACATGAATTTCCTGCACGGGCTGGCAGTGTCGCATCGCGAAGGCGGCTACATGTTCGTCCATGGCGGCATCCGCCCTGGGGTCGCGCTGGATGCCCAGCTGCGTGACGAGATGATCCGCATGCGTCATCCTTTCCTGAATTCGGAGGCCGACCACGGCGCGGTGATCGTGCACGGCCACACGCCCGTCAAGGCGCCGATGGTGCGGCCAAATCGCATCGGCATCGACACCGGCGCGGTGTTCACCGGCCCGCTGACATGCCTGGTGCTGGAAGCCGACCAGATGGGATTTTTGTTTTCATAGGAAAGAAGACATGGACGAGACATCGTTGCTGGGCCTTGCCGGCAGACACGCACTGGTGATCGGCGGTGGCCAGGGCATGGGCGAGAGCACCGCGGTCATGCTCGCCCGCGCCGGCTGCGACGTCGCGGTGCTTGATGTGGTCGCCGAGCGCGCGGAACGGGTTGCAGCGTCGGTCGAGACGCTCGGCCGGCGCGGCATCCCGCTCGTTGGCGACGTGCTCGACCCGGCATCAGTCGCCATCTTGGTCAAGCAGGCGGAGACTGAACTCGGCGGCATCGACGCAATGGTATCGATCGTTGGCGCCGCGGTGTTTGGCCCTCTGTTCGAGACGACGGAGGCCATCTTCGATCAGCAGATCAACCTCAATCTGCGCTATTTCTTCTTTGCCGCCCGCGCCGTGGCACAGGGCATGATCGAACGCGGCGAGCCGGGCACGATCATCGGCATCGCCTCGGTCGACGGCCAGCGCGCGTCGCCGATGCGCGGCATCTACGGCGCCGCCAAGGCCGGGTTGATCAGCCTGGTGCAGACCATGGCGGTCGAGTGGGCGCCGCATCGCATCCGGGTCAACGCAATCGCCCCCGGCCACATCGTCACGCCAAGGCTGTACGACACGCCGCAGCGGGCGGAAGGCTACGCCAACAGCCTGATCCCGATGCGGTCGCGCGGCACCACGGACGATATCGGCAAGGCGGCGCTGTTCCTGTCGTCGGATTTGTCGCGCTACGTGACCGGCATCACGCTCGATGTTGATGGCGGGCTGCTGGCGCAGAACCTGTTTCCAGTCGGACTGCCGTCGGCCAACCTGGAGAACACACGGGGCTGAAATCCTCTCGCCTTCCCCAGCCAGTCTTCCTAGGCTGTGGACAAAACGAACATAAAGGAGACGATCATGTCCGACGTGATGACGCAGCTGTCCCAAACCAACCTGCTGCGCACGCCGGATCAGGTGCTGGGACCGTTCTACCCGATCGTCCAGAAGGCCGAGGCCGGTGGCGACCTGACCCGCATCTCCGGCCGGCCGGGCCGGGCGCACGGTCTGGTGCTCAACCTGATGGGCCGGGTGCTGACGAGTGCGGGAATCCCGGTGCGCGGCGCGCGGATCGAAATCTGGCAGGCCAATGCGCATGGCCGCTACCGCCATCCCAACGACACCAGCACCACGCCGCTCGATCCGAATTTCGGGGGTTTTGCCGTTCTGACCACGGACCACGAGGGCCGGTATTCGCTCAAGACCATCAAGCCCGCCGCTTACTCGGTGGCGCCCGGCCGCGTCCGCCCAGCGCACATCCACTTCGAGGTGCTCGGCCATACGGAGAAACTGACCACCCAGATGTACTTCCCCGACGATCCGCACAACGCGACTGATCTGTTGCGCAACAGCACAACGCGCCCTGATGCGCTCAACGCCCGCATCCTGGATGGAACCTCTGATGTCGAGGCCGGTTCGAAGATCGTCCTGTTCGACATTATCCTGGCTGGCGGCTGAAAGATTTTTTCGGCCGGCTATAACAAAAACGTAATCGGGTCGGGTCCTTACTTGACCTGCGCCCTACGAGAATGAATATTCGTTCTCGTAGGATTTAGGCATGGTTGAAGTCACTGTCTTAGACAAGCAAGGCGTGGTGCAGGCGCCCGCCCCGCGCCAGCGCATCATTGCCGCGGCCATCGCCTGCTTCGCGCGTTCGGGCTTTCACGGCGCCAGCATGCAGGCGATCTGTGCCGAGGCGGCAATGAGCCCCGGTGCGCTGTACCGCTACTTCCCGTCCAAGGAAGCTATCATCGCCGCGATCGCCGAGGCCGAGCATGAGGCTCACGCCGCCTTCTTTGCGCGCATGGATGCGGCCGACGATCCAGTCGAGGCACTGACCTCGATCGGCGTCGAGGCGTTGCAGAGCCTGCTCGCCAGCCCGACCAACACGCTGCAGGTCGAGACCATGGCCGAGGCGATCCGCAATCCCGCGATCCGGGCTGGCTTCCGGCGCAACTGCGACGAGGCTCACGTCATGATCGTTGGCGCATTGAGGCGCGGCCAGGCCAAGGGCCAGGTCGATCCGGACCTCGACGTCGAGGTCGCCTGCCATCTGGTGATGGCGCTCGGCGACGGCCTGTCGGCGAATCAGGCCCTGGACTCCGGGCTTTCGCCCGAACGGCTGCGGCCGGTGCTGCAAATCCTGCTGCGCCGGTTCTTCCGTCCACCGCACACATCATGAACTTCTTCGCCGCGGTCATCCTGACTGCAATGCTGGCGTTGCCAGCAATAGCCGCACCCGAGCCGCGGCCGCCCAGCGTGACCATCGCCGCCGCCGACCGAGGTACGCTGGTCGAGACGGTCACCATCACCGGCACGCTGGTGGCGCGCGACGAAATCCTCGTCAGCCCGCAGGTCGAGAACCTGGCGATCACCGAGATCCTTGCCGAGGAAGGCGACCGGGTCGCCGCAGGTCAGGTGCTGGCGCGGCTGGCGCACGATACGCTGGATGCAACGATCGCCCAAAACGCTGCCCAGATTTCCCGCGCCGAAGCCGCCATCTCGCAGGCGCAGAGTCAGATTGTCGAGAGCGACGCCAACCGCCGCCAGGCCGAGGCAGCCTTCAACCGCACGCGCGACCTGCTCGCCTCCGGTGCCGCATCGCGGGAAACGTTCGACGTGCGGGAGGCCGCCAACCGCATCACCGCGTCGCGTGTGATCGCCTCTCAAAACTCGCTGCTCGCAGCCCGCGCCGACTTGGCGCTGGCCCAGGCGCAGCGCCAGGAATTGTTAGTCCGGCTCGATCGCAGCGAACTACGCGCGCCCACCGGCGGCATTGTCAGCCGGCGCACCGCGCGGCTTGGCGCCGTCATCACCATGGCGGCTGAGCCGCTTTTCCGCATCATCGCCGACGGCGCCATCGAGCTGGAGGGCGACGTGCCGGAAACCCAACTCGCCCGACTGCATCCCGGCCAGCCCGCCATAATCCCGGGCAGCGACGGCTTCTTGCCCCGCGCCGGCCATGTTCGCCTAGTCGCACCCGAGGTCGCGCGCGCCAGCCGGCTCGGCCGCGTGCGCATCGCCATCGACGACACCGAAGGCCTGGCGATCGGCGGCTTTTCGCGCGCCAACGTCGAGGTTGCGCGGCGCGAGGGCGTGCGCGTGCCACTGTCGGCAGTGCTGTTCCAACCCGATGGAGCCCGCGTCCAGGTCGTCGCCAACGGCCAGGTCGAAACCCGGCCGGTTACGCTCGGCCTGCGCTCCGGCGGCTACGCACTGATCGCCGCCGGGCTCAACGCCGGCGAGACCGTGGTCGCGGTCTCCGGCACCTTTGTTCGCAACGGCGACCGGGTCAGCCCGGTTCGCGCCGCCGGGAGCTGACCGATGGCGTTCAAGCTTTCCGGTGCGGCCATCCGCAACCCGATCCCGTCCTTGGTGCTGTTCGCCGTGCTGATGCTGCTCGGCACCGTGGCGTTCCAGGCGCTGCCGATCACCCGCGCGCCGAACATCGACATACCAGTGATCCAGGTCACGGTCACACAGTCCGGTGCCGCGCCACGCGAGCTGGAGCTGCAGGTGACAAAACGCATCGAGGACGCTGTCGCCAGCGTTTCTGGCGTCAAGCACATCCAGTCCAGCGTCACCGATGGCGTGTCCTCGACCGGCATCGAGTTCCGCCTTGAGGTCAGCACCGACCGGGCGCTGAATGACGTGCGCGACGCGGTGGCGAAGATCCGTGCTTCTCTGCCCCACACCATCGACGAGCCGATCATCCAGCGCATCGATGTGGTCGGCCAGTCGATTCAGACCTATGCGGCCAGTGCCCCGGGCATGACGCTGGAGGGCCTGTCTTGGTACATCGACGACACCGTGATCCGCGCCCTGCAGGGTTTGCCTGGCGTCGGCCGGGTCGAGCGAATCGGCGGCGTTACCCGCGAGGTTCAGGTCTCCCTGCTGCCCGACCGCCTGGCCTCGCTCGGCATCACCGCCGGCGACGTCAACCGCCAGCTGCTGGCGACCTCGGTGGATCTGGCCGGTGGCCGCGGCGAGCTTGGCGGCAAGGAGCAATCGATCCGCACCCTGGCCGGAGCGACCACATTGCCCGGTCTGGCGGCGACCCCGATCGTGCTGCCAGGCGGGCGCCAGGCTCGGCTTTCCGATGTCGCCGAGATCACCGATGCCGCGGAGGAGCCGCGTGGTTTCGCCAGGCTGAATGGCGACACCCCAGTGGTGTCGTTCGCCATCTTCCGGGCCAAGGGCGCCAGCGACGTGACCGTGGCCGAGGCGGTCGCCGCCGGGCTCGATAAGGTTGGCCAGGCGCGGCCGGACATCAATTTCACGCTGATCGACGACAGCGTGCACACCACCAAGGGTAGCTACATCTCGGCGATGCACTCGCTGATCGAGGGCGCGCTGCTGGCGACCCTGGTCGTGTTCCTGTTCCTGCGCGACTGGCGCGCCACCATGCTGGCCGCGGTCGCGCTGCCGCTGTCAGTGATCCCGGCGTTCGGCGCGATGAAGTGGATGGGCTTCTCGCTCAACTTCGTCAGCCTGCTGGCGATCACCCTGGTTACCGGCATCCTGGTCGATGATGCCATCGTCGAGATCGAGAACATCGTTCGCCACATCCGCATGGGCAAGCGGCCGTACGAGGCCGCCGTCGAGGCTGCCGACGAGATCGGCCTCGCCGTCATCGCCATCACCTTCACCATCGTCGCGGTGTTCGCCCCGGTCAGCTTCATGGGCGGCATCCCGGGCCAGTATTTCAGGCAGTTCGGCCTGACTGTCGCCGCCGCCGTCATCGTCTCCCTGCTCGTCGCCCGTTTGGTAACGCCGGTGATGGCGGCCTACTTCCTGCGGCCGCTGAGCGCGCGCCAACGCGAAAACCATGGCGACAACATGGCGACGCGATTCTATGCGCGCCTGCTGGCGGCCACGCTCAGGCACCGCACCCTGACCCTAGTCGCCGGCCTCGTGATGTTCGGCCTGTCGATCGCCTCCACCCTGCTGCTGCCGACCAGCTTTATTCCGCCCGAGGATAACGGCCGCATCGTCGTGTCGCTGGAGCTGCCACCCGGCGCCACGTTGAGCGACGTCGCCGCCAAGACCGACACCGTGGCCCGTGCCATGCGCACTATTCCCGAGGTGACCACAGTGTTCGTCGTCGGCGGCAGCACGCCGGTCGGGTTGAAGGAGGTTCGTCGCGCCTCGGCGATCATCGGCCTGACACGGAAGCAAGATCGCGACCGCAGCCAGAAGACGATCGAGGGCGACGTCACCACAAAACTCGCGCAAATTCCGGACATCCGCGGCTGGTACGTCAACGACCGTGGTGAGCGCGAGCTTTCGGTCAACGTGCTCGGCGACGATGCGGTGGCGCTGGACGCGACCGTCGCGCGGCTGGAAAGCCAAATGCGCCGGCTCGACGGCTTTTCCAACGTGGCGCCGAGCGCCGGCGTCGACCGGCCGGAAATCATCGTCACCCCGAAGCTGGACGAAGCCGCCCGCCTCGGCATCAGCACCGAGGCCATTTCCGAGGCTGTCCGCATCGCGACGCTCGGCGACGTCGATGCCAATTTAGCAAAATTCCGAGACGGCAACCGGCTGGTGCCGATTCGCGTCCAGGCGACGCTCGACCTGCGCCGCGATTTCCAGGCGCTGGAGGCCCTGCCCGTGCCCGGCGGCGCCGGCATCAGCGTGCCGCTGTCGGCGGTCGCCGATATCGCTCTGGCTCAGGGGCCGTCATCGATCGAGCGCTATGACCGGGTGCGCCGTGTCGTGCTCGGTGCCGACCTGACCGGCAACATCGCCCTCGGTGAGGCGCTGTCTCGGGTGTTCACCCTCCCCGCCACGATTGATGTACCCGCCGGTATCCGGGTCGTACGCGCCGGCGATGCCGAGATCATGAACGAGGTGTTTTCCGGTTTCGCTCAGGCCATGGGGGTCGGCCTCGTTCTGGTGCTGGCCCTGCTCGTGTTGCTGCTGCGCGGCATCTTCCAGCCGCTCACCATTCTATTCTCGCTGCCGCTCAGCCTGGGTGGCGTCATCCTGGCGCTGCTCATCTTCCACCAACCAATTAGTTTGCCGGTCGCCATCGGCATCCTGATGCTGATGGGCATTGTCACCAAGAACGCCATCATGCTGGTCGATTTTGCGGTTGAAGCGCAGGCCGCCGGCATGTCGCGGCGAGAGGCTGTGATCTCCGCCGGCCGTAACCGCGCCCGCCCGATTGTCATGACCACGGTCGCCATGGTGGCCGGCATGATTCCCAGCGCCATGAGCCTGGGTGATGGCGGCGAATTCCGCGCGCCGATGGCGATCGGTGTCATCGGCGGCCTGATCGTTTCCACAGTGCTGTCGCTGGTGTTCGTCCCTTCGCTCTACACGCTGATGGACGACCTCAGCCGCTTCTCAGCCCGCGCCGGTCGCCGGCTAATAACGCCACGGGAAAAGCCGGAATTGTCTGGCCAACCAGCGGAGTAGCGCCGCAGCCGAGGAAGCTTAGGCGCTGCCCAAACCCGCCAAAGGGAAGTCACTCCGTGTTCCCTTTCCTTAAGTTAGGCGGGCCCAGTAGCGCTTGTCCTAGCGGGGTTTGGGGTAGAGCCCAATGCTTCCTTGCCTACGGCGTCAGAATATCCTCGATCAGGATCGGGGTCTTTCTCACCCGAATACCGGTCGCGTGATAAATCGCATT
>JAYTTA010000426.1:0-16430 GCA_043745345.1 Acetobacteraceae bacterium
GTGCTGCGCCTCGGCCGCCCCGTACAGCTCGAGTTCTCGCGGGCCGAGCAGTTCGCCACCACCACGACGCGCCATCCGATGCGGGTCACTGCGCGCGCCGGCGCCACCAGCGACGGCATCCTGACCGCGCTCAGCCTGGATGTGGTCGCCAATGCCGGCGCCTACGGCAACCACACGGCGGCGGTTCTTAACAACGCCTGCGGCCAGGTGCTCGGCGTCTATCGCTGCGCCAACAAGGCGGTAGACGCCGTCGGCGCCTACACCAACACGATGCCGGCGGGGGCCTTTCGCGGCTATGGGCTGAGCCAGACAATCTTCGCCATGGAACAGGCAATCGACGCTTTGGCGCGCGGCCTTGGCATCGACCCGTTCGCGTTCCGCCGCCGTAACATGGTGCGCCTGGGCGACGCGCTGATTGGGGCGCATGACGAAGTGGACGACATTGAGTTTGGCAGCTACGGCCTCGACCAGTGCCTTGACCTGGCCGAGCAGGCGCTCGCCGCCGCCGATTCGAGGCCGATGCCGGAAGGCCCTGAATGGCGCGTCGGCCAGGGCATCGCGATCACCATGATCGACACCGTGCCGCCATTCGGCCACCACGCGGAATCGCGCCTGAGCCTCGCGGCGGACGGATTTTTCGACCTGTCCGTCGGCACCGCCGAATTCGGCAATGGAACTTCCACGGTGCACCGCCAGGTCGCTGCTTCGATGCTGGGCACGACATCGAAGCACATCCGGCTGCACCGGTCGGATACCGACTTGGTCGGGCACGACACCGGCGCCTATGGCAGCACTGGCGTGGTGGTCGCGGCGCGGGCCACCGAATTCGCCGCGGTGGCGCTGCGGGAGCGCATCCTGGCCGCGGCAGCGGCACTATGCGGCCGGCCGGTTGAGGATTGCCGGCTGGTCGAGGGCGCGGTGCTGTGCGGCAACCAGACGCTTGCGCTGCAGGACCTGCCGGGCGCTGGCGGCGCGCTGGCGGCGATGCGGCGGGCCGGCGGCAGCCCGCGATCGCTGGCGTTCAACGTGCACGCCTTCCGAGTGGCGGTGAACCGCGGCACCGGCGAGATAAAAATCCTGCGCAGCATCCAAGCGGCCGATGCCGGCCGGGTGCTGAACCCGATGCAGTGCCGAGGCCAGGTCGAGGGCGGCGTCGCGCAGGCGATCGGCGCCACCCTGCATGAGGCGCTTCGCTTCGGCCCGGACGGCGCCGTGAGTAATCCGGCGTTTCGCCACTACCATATCCCGACCTGGGCCGACCTGCCGGTGACCGAAGTGCTGTTCGCCGACACCTATGACGCGTTCGGCCCGATGGGCGCCAAGTCAATGAGCGAAAGTCCGTTCAACCCGGTCGGCGCCGCGCTGGCCAACGCCCTGGCGGACGCCACGGGTGTTCGCTTCACCGCACCGCCATTCACTGCCGATCGGGTCTGGGCGGCACTCGAAGAAGCTCAGTTGCCGCGGTAGGTCGAGTAGCCGCCTGGGCTGACGAGCAGGGGAATATGGTAATGTGTCTCTGGCTCAGAGATCGAGAACCGGATCGGAACGACGCCGAGGAAGGGCGGCTGTTCTGCCAGCCGGCCGGAAAAGTATTTCCCGATGTCAAAGCGCAACTCATAGTATCCGATGCGCAGCGGCTCGTTTTCCAGCAACGGCTGGTCGGTGCGGCCTTCGGCGTTGGTGGCGCCGGTCGCCAGCAGCGCCGGTTGCACGCCGCCAACTTCGAAAAGCTCCATTGTGACATTCCCGGCCGGACATCCGCGCGAGGTATCCAGCACGTGTGTCGTGAGCGAGCCGTTGACGACCGGCGCGCCCGGACCATCGACCAGCCCGACCAGGCGCAGCCGCGTTATGTAGGCAATCTCGCGCAACGCCGTTCGTTTCTCCGATGGCGCGTCAAGCGTCAGCCGACGCCGGAACTCCGACAGCACGGAGGCACGAGTATGGCGTCGCACGCAGACGATGAACGGAAAACCGAATTTTTCGAGGTAGCCCGCGTTCATCGCGGCCAAGGTCTCGGCGTCGTTGGCCGGACGGTTCAATTCAAGGCCCGCCTGCTCGAATGTGGAGTCCACCCCCAGCGTGCCGGCCTGGGCCGCCGCCCCCGCCAATTCGGGGTGGCCCCGCAGGAACATCAGAAACAGGTCCGGCGGCGCTGTGCGCATCGCCGCCAGCATCGCCTCATGCAAGACGGCCACCGTCGCGAACGGGCGTGCGGGCGCCACCGCCTCGGCGACCCACGGCGCATCCTCGAATACCTTGCCCAAAGCCGTCACAAATTCGGCGGCCGGTGCGGCGTTGAGGTGGTCAAGCGTAAAAGGCATATTAGTCATCCAGTTTCGGCCGTTGTCGGAAGCATTGCCTCGCAAGAGTCGTGCCGTCAGTTTTATATCCTGGAACAAAGGTGGCGCTCATGTCCGACTATGACCTGATCATCCGCGGCGGCACGGTCGTCACCGCGTCAGACCAGTTTAGCGCTGACGTCGGCGTGCGCGACGGCCGTATCTTCGCCGTCGCCGAACGGCTCGAAGGTGGGCCGGTGCTGGACGCCGGCGGCCTGATGGTGCTGCCGGGCGGCGTCGACTCGCACTGCCACATCGAGCAGCCGCGCCCCGGCGGCGGCAGCGACGAGGAAAGTTTTTTGACAGGCAGCGTCTCCGCCCTTGCCGGCGGCACCACCAGCCTAATTTCGTTCTCGACCCAGTTCAAGGGCGGCGGGGTGCTGGAGCAGCTGGCCGAATACCGACGTCGGGCGGCGGCCGGGGCGATGGTGGATTACGCCTTTCACCAGATCATCACCGATCCGACCGATGCGGTGGTCCATGACGAGCTGCCGCAGGTAGTGGCTTCGGGCGTGCGCAGCTTAAAAGTCTTCTTGACCTATGACGGCGTGCGGCTGGATGACCGCCAGTATCTTGCGGTGCTGTCCGCCGCCCGCCGGCTCGGCTGCCTGGTGACAGTGCATTGCGAGAACTACGACGCCATCGCCTGGCGCTCCGCCGCCCTGCTGGCGTCCGGCCACACGGCGCCGAAATACCATGCCTGGTCGCGGCCCTCGATCGTCGAGCGTGAAGCGACGCACCGCGCCATCGCCCTGGCCGAGTTGGTCGATACGCCGATCGAGATTTTTCACGTCTCATGTCCGGAGGCCGCGGAGGAGATTTCTCGCGCCCAGGCGCGTGGCGTGAAGGTCTGGGGCGAGACCTGTCCGCAATATTTCGTCCTGGCCGCCGCCGACATGGACCGGCCGGGGTTCGAGGGCGCCAAGTTCATGTGCAGTCCGTCGCCGCGCGATGCCGCGGCAAGCGCCGGGCTATGGCAGGCGATCCGCCAGCGCACCCTGGAGATCGTCAGCTCTGACCATAGCGGCTGGAGTTTTGGGGGAGCAGAGGGCAAGGGCATCGCCGGCACCGACGCGCCGTTCACGAAAATTCCGAACGGCATCCCAGGCCTGGCCGCGCGGCTGCCCGTTCTGTGGAGTGAGGGAGTGGCGACCGGGCGCATCAGCGCCAGCGACTTCGTGCGGCTGACCGCCACCCAACCGGCCCGGCTGTTCGGCCTCGCGGGCAAGGGCCGCATCGCTCCGGGCGCCGATGCCGACCTGGTGCTGTGGGACCCAAATCGGCGAACCCGGCTGACCAATGCGCTGATGCAGCACGCGATCGACTACACGCCGTATGAGGGCATGGAGGTGACAGGCTGGCCGGTCGCCACCGTGCGCCGCGGCGAGGTCGTCATGCGCGACGGCGTGGTGCAGGCCAAGCCCGGGTCCGGACAGTACATCGCCGTGCCACCGTATGATTTCATCCGGCCGCGCAGTGTTCTGCCCAACGGCTTCGACGCCGCGGCGCTATAGGCAGGAAGCATGGGGCGGAGCAGGCTAAGGTTCCAACTGGCCGCCTTCGGCCAGTTGGAATGCCCCCGGAGGGAAAGCCCCGTGCTTCCTAGGCGGGATGCGTTTCGCTTGAAGCATATCCCGGGTTGACGAGATATCGGCTGCACTCGTCGGGTGGGAAGCCGTCGCGCAGCTGGCCGGAGCGCTTCCATGTTGCTTCGATGGTTCTCTCAGCAGCCTTTCGCATCAGGTGCTTGAGTTTGGCGAACACCTGCTCGATCGGGTTCAGGTCGGGGCTGTAGGCGGGCAGGCAGAGCAGTCTGGCTCCTGCGGCACGGATGGCTTTTCAAATTGCAGCGCCCTTGTGGCTGCTGAGGTTATCCAGCACGACCACGTCGCGTGGCTTGAGTGTTGGCACGAGGCTGTGGGTGACGTAGGCGAGGAAGCTCTCGGCGTTGATCGGGCCGTCGAACACGCAAGGGGCATCGATCCGGTCGCATCGCAACGCGGCAACGAAGGCCAGGGTCTTCCAGTGTCCATGGGGCACGGGCATCAAGGTGCTGACCACGCGGTGCCCACCCCCGGAGCGGCTCGATGTTGGTCTTTGTCCAGATCTCTCGGCTACTTGAATCAGATGCGTCCGAGCCGGGGATAGACCGATGCAAGCCAAGGGCATCCAGCTCTAAGCTCGCGCCTGAAACGGCCGTCCCAGCATGGCCGGCCGATTGAGCCGGATCAACCGGCGATCCCGGGAAATAAGCACCAACACGACGACGGTACCGATATAGGGAAGCGCCGAAAGCAGCGCCGAAGGTACCGGAATGCCGAGCGCCTGCACATACAAGGACAAATACATCAGCGCGCCGAAGAACCAGGCGCCGATCAGCAGCCAGAACGGCCGCCAAGCCGCGAAGGTCACCAGCGCCACGGCGACCCAGCCGCGTCCGGCGGTCATGTCCTGTGCCCAGAGCGGCGTGTAGGCGAGCGACATGTAGGCGCCTGCCAGCCCGGCCAGCGCGCCGCCGAACATGACGGCGCAATAGCGGATAGGTACCACCTTGTAGCCCAAAGAGTGCGCCGCATCGTGGGAGTCGCCGACCGCACGCAGGATCAGCCCGAGATGGGTGGAGCGGATGCACCATGCGACCACGGCCAGCATCGCGAGTGCGAAATAGACCAGCAGGTCTTGCGTGAACAGCACCGGACCCAGGACCGGAATATCGGACAAAGCGGGGATGGAGAGTTTCGGCAAGGTCAGCCCGGCGATACCGACATAGCCGGCACCGACCAGGGCGCTGAAGCCTCGCCCGAAGATCGTCAGCGCCAGCCCGGTAGCGGTCTGGTTGGCCTGCAAGGTCAGGGTGATGACGCCGAACAGCAGCGACAGAGCCACGCCAGCGGCGAGGGCGGCGACAAGTCCGAGCGAGGTTGATCCGGTTTCGTGCGCGGTTGTAAAGGCCGCGATGGCGCCGGCCAGCATCATGCCCTCGACGCCAAGGTTGAGCACGCCGGCACGCTCGACGACCAGCTCGCCGGTCGCCGCCAGCAGCAGCGGCGTGGAGGCGGCGATGACGCTGATCAGAAGCGGAACCAGCATGCCGCTCATCGAGCGGGGACCGCCTGGTTAGAACGCCAGCGGATGCGATGCAGTAGAAGAACGTCGCAGCCAAGCAGGTAGAAAAGCAAGATCCCCTGGAAGATACCGGTTACGGCGTTGGGTAGGCCGAGATTAATCTGTGCCGCGTCGCCGCCGAGATAGGACAGCGCCAGCAGCAATCCGGCGGGAATGACGCCCAGAGGGTTAAGCCGGCCCAGGAAAGCGACGATGATCGCGGAAAATCCGTAGCCGGGTGACAGCGACGTGGTCAACTGCCCGAGCGGCCCGGTCGCCTCGAACATGCCGGCGAGCCCAGCCAGCCCGCCGCTGATCAGCATCGCCACCCAGACCAGCCGGTTCTCGCTGAAACCGGCGAAGCGCGCGGCGCGGGGCGCATGGCCGAGTACGCGGAACTGAAACCCCAGAATGGTTTTTTCGAGCATCAGCCAGGTCGCGATAGCGATCACCGGCGCCAGCAGTATGCCGAGATGGACGTTGCTGTCCTCGATCAGCCGCGGTGCCGCCGCAGCGTCGGAAAACAACGCGGTCTGCGGGAAGCCGAACCCCATCGGGTCGCGCCACGGGCCGGTGACCAGATATAGCAGTAGATACTGCAGGATATAGGTGAGCATCAGGCTGGTGAGGATCTCGTTGGCGTTGAAACGGATGCGCAGCCAAGCGACCAGCCCGCCGGCGACCATGCCGCCGATCGTGCCAGCGATCAGCAGGATGGGCAGAATCAACCAGCCGGGCGCGTCGGGTAACGCCAGCGCTACGCCGCCGGCGAAAATGGCGCCGAGCGTGAACTGGCCCTCAGTGCCGATATTCCAGACGTTGGCGCGGTAGGCCAGCGACAGGCCAACACCCATCATGATCAGCGGCGCCGCCTTGACCGCGAGCGCTTCCAGGCCGCCCTGCTGCAGCAAGGGCGCGATCAGGAACGTGTAGACGGTCAGCAATGGCGGCCGGCCCATCGCGGCGAAGATCAGCCCAGCGGTCAGCGCCGTAAGCCCCAGTGCCAGTATCGGCGAGCCGTAGCGCCAGAACTGCGATTCCAGGCCACGCGGCTCGATCTTAAGCATGGTGCACGAGTTCTTGAATTGCTGCCGCTCCACCGCCCATCAGTCGGCCGAGCGATTCTATGGTGGCCTCACGCGCCGGCACCGGCTCTGACAGCCGGCCTCTGGCGATAACCGCGATGCGGTCGGCCAGAACAAAGATCTCGTCGAGGTCCTGCGAAATGATGACCACCGCGGCACCGGCCTGGGCCAGCGCCATGATCGCCTCGTGGATCGCCAGGGCGGCGCCGGCATCGACGCCCCAGGTCGGCTGGTTGATGACCAGCACGCTTGGTTCCTGCAGCACCTCGCGCCCGACCAGGAATTTTTGTAGGTTCCCGCCCGACAGCGATTTGGCTGTGGCCTTAGGGCCGGTGGTGCGGACGTCGAAACGGGCGATGATGTCGCGGGCGAAGACAGCGGTGCGCTTATGGTCGATCAGCCCGAACCGCACCAGGGCGGCGCGCAGATGGCCGGACAGGAAGGCGTTCTCGGCCAGCGACATCGCGGTCACCGCGCCATGGCCGTTACGCTCCTCCGGCACGAAGCAGCCGCGCAGCCGCCGGCGCTGGTGCGGCCCCATATGGCCGGCCGGAATGCCGCAGATGATCACATTCTCCGGCTTGCCGGCTAGGATCTCACCGGACAGCGCATCCATCAGCTCATTCTGGCCGTTTCCGGCAATGCCCGCGATGCCGAGGATCTCACCGGCCGCCAAGGATAACGAAATATCCTTGAGATCGGTGCCGAACGGCTCGGGTGAGGCGATGGTTAACCGGTCGAGCACCAGGTTTGGCATGGCGGTGTTAGCCTCGGCCGACCGCCTGGTCGGCGCCCGCAGCTCGGCGTTGATCATGATCTCGGCCAGCTCCTTGACCGTCTTCTCGGCCGGCACGCAGGTCCCGACGTTGCGGCCCAGCCGCAGGATGGTGGCGGCCGAGCACAGCGCGCGGACCTCCTCCAGCTTGTGGCTGATATACAGGATGGAGCAGCCCTCGGCGGCCAGCCGGCGCAACGTGACGAACAGTAGCTGGACCTCGCTGGGGGTCAGCACCGAGGTCGGTTCGTCCATGATCAGCAGCTTTGGATTTTGCAGCAGGCAACGCACGATCTCGATGCGCTGGCGCTCGCCGACCGACAGGTCATGGACCACGCGGTTGGGATCAAGCGGCAGCCCGTACTCGGTCGAGATGCGCACGATCCGCTCGCGCAGCCCTGTCCTTGCCGCGGCGCTGCCGAGGCCGAGTGCGATGTTTTCCGTAACCGTCAGCGCCTCGAACAGCGAAAAATGCTGGAACACCATGCCGACGCCGAGCCGTTGGGCCTGACCCGGGTTCTGGATTCTTACCTCGTTTCCCTCCCAGACTATGCGGCCCGCATCCGGCTTGGTCACGCCGTAGATGATCTTGACCAGCGTGCTCTTGCCGGCGCCGTTCTCGCCAAGTAGCGCATGGATCTGGTTATGCTCGACAACAAGCGAAACATGGTCGTTAGCGAGGCAGCCCGGATACTGCTTGGTGACGCCGGTCATTGCCAGCAGCGGGCTTTCGATGGAAGTCATGCCGGATTGCTAAGTCAGCTTCCCGTCCACGCCCTGCACCAGCCACTGCATCTGCGACAGCGTGCCGTCGTCCATGACCTGGCCGGCCGGCAGCTTCACGGCGCCCGCCTGGTCGGTGAGCTGCCCGACAAAGACCTTGTTCTTGCCAGAATTGATGTCGGCTACGGTAGACTTGGCCAGCGCCTCGACCTCAGACGGCATGTTGGTGAACGGCGACATCTCCAGCATGCCACTGTCGAAGCCGCCCCAGGTGTCAGTGCTTTTCCACTGGTTGCCGAGCACCGCCTGGATGCGGGCGATATAGTACGGGCCCCAGATGTCGGTGCTGGCGGTCAGTTCGGTTTTCGGCGCGAACTTGGCCATGTCGGTCGATTGGCCGAAGGCGAGAACGCCTCGGCTGGCGGCGGCCTGCAACGGCGCCGGGCTGTCGGTATGCTGGGTGATGATGTCGCAGCCCTGGTCAATCAGCGCCTTGGCGGCATCGCCCTCCTTCGGCGGGTCATACCACGAATTGATCAGGATGAATTTCAGCCGCGCCTTCGGGTTGACCGACTGCATGCCCAGCATGAACGCGTTGAGCCCCTGCACCACCTCGGGCACCGGCACCGAGCCAACGTAGCCCGCGAGCCCAGCCTTGCTGAGTTTTCCCGCGATCACGCCCTGGACATAGCGCGCCTGGTAGAACCGGATGTTGTAGGTCGAGACATTGGCCGCCCGCTTGTAGCCGGTGGCGTGCTCGAAGAACACCGCCGGATGTCGCCTGGCCGAGTTGATCACATAGTTCATATAGCCGAACGAGGTCGCGAAGATTAACTTGTGGTCGCTGTTGGCGAGGTCGTTCAGCACCTTCTCAGAGTCCGGACCTTCCGCCACGTTCTCGACGAAGGTGGTCTTGATCCTGTCGCCGAAATGCTCGACCGCTGTCTTGCGTGCGATGTCGTGCTGATAGGTCCAGCCGAAGTCGCCCACCGGACCCAGATAGATAAAACCGACCTTAAGCGGCCCGGCTGCCAAAGCTGGCCGAATGATCCTGGGCATGACCGACAGCGCCGCGCCAGCGCCTATAATTGCTGCAAATTTCCGGCGTTGCATAATGGCCTCCATCAAGGGTTGGCAGCGTTCGACGGTTCGCGGACGGTCAAGGACTTCAGGTCGTCAGCCAATATGCCAAAACGAACCGAGATAACGTTTTGCAACCATCATGCCAATGTCACGAACCAGTGTCATGAGGTTGACGCCTTTGAGAAGCATGTCCGCTTTTGTGAAATTCTGCCTAAATTACGCTCAGGTGCCTATTTCAATTGCTGCCAGAATCCCTCGTGGACCCCCCGCGCCTCCTGCTCCAGCATCGGCCCTCGAACGATCACCTGGCGTTGCCCGGCATCGAGCACGGTCCGGCAGGGCAGGTTCATCGTGAGGTTGTCGGGATGGGGACCGATCAGCAGGCCGAGATCGCGCTCGGAAAGTCCGTAGACAACGCAGCCGACCCCCGCCCAGTAGGCAGCACCAGCGCACATCGCGCATGGCTCGGCGCTGACATACATCGTGCAGCCGGCCAGGAATTCAGCGGACCAGGCAACGCTGGCACGGGTCATCAGCAGTCGCTCGGCATGGCCGGTACGATCGCCGGTGTCGCCATGCGCGTTGCCAGCCTGCATCAGCACGGCGCCATCCGAACCCACCAGTATCGCACCAAACGGATGATTGCCGCTGGCCCGGGCCTGCCGCGCGACGTCGATCGCCAGCCGGACATAATCCTCGTCTCGGTTCAAAGGATGCGCTCCAGGGAATTTCCCCAGCTGGTCGTTGGGCGCAGCAGGCAATGATTCCGGCCGAGCTGTGGCGGCCAGTCGGAATGGCGGCGAACGGGCCGCCCCATGCTTGTTGTCGGCAGATTGGCTTTTTGCATCAGATAGCCACCGCTGGCAGCAGCTCCGGCCGCCGCGACCGCCAAGTAGTGGCTTGCTCGTAGGCATGGGCCATCCGAAGCAGCGCGGCCTCCTCGAACGGCCTGGCGACGAGTTGGATGGCTACCGGTAGACCCTTGTCGCCAAAGCCCGAGCAGATCGACATGGCGGGGTAGCCGGCCACGTTGAACGGCATGGTGAAGTTGGGCCGTTGCAGGTTGTCCCAGCGCGGCAAGCCGTCGATCGGCGGCGCCTCTGCGCGCTGCGTGGCGGTCAGCAGAATGTCGACATTCTGCATTGCGGCGGCGAGTTCCGCGCACAGCTCACGGCGGCGGCGAACGGCCTGCATATAATCCGTCGCGGTGACGAACATGCCGAGCAGCAGCCGGTCGCGCACCCGCTCGCCGAAGCGCCCGGGATCGTCCTGCATCCAGCCCTCGTAGGCGGCGCAGCGCTCGGTGATCGAGATCAGCCCGCCGCAGGCATTCCAGTCCTGCAGCGGGGAAAGCGTCACCTCCCGGATTTCGGCGCCGAGCTGCTTCAACGTGTCGGTTGCCGACCGGATGCCGGCCAGCGTCGCCTCGCTGACCGTTTCGTCGGTTTCGTGGAAGTGGTAGATGACGCCGATGCGCAGGCCCTTGACGCCACCGCCGATGCCCGCGGTGTAGTCGGACACCGGACGATCGACGCTGGCCGGATCGGCCGGGTCGTGGCCGGCGAGCGCCTGCAGCAGGATCGCGCAATCCTCCGCGGTCCAGGCCATCGGGCCGACATGGTCGAGGCTGAACGCCGCCGGCGCCACGCCGAGCCGGCTGATCAGGCCATAGGTCGGCTTCAGCCCGGCGATGCCGCACAACGCCGCCGGGCCGCGGATCGAGCCGCCGGTGTCGGTGCCGAGGCCGCCGAGGATGAGGCCTGCCGCGGCCGCGGCGCCGGTGCCGCTGCTCGATCCGGCGGTGAAGTGATCGACGTTCCAGGGATTGCGGGCGGGTGGCCAGGGCAGGTCGAACGAGGGGCCGCCATCAGCGAACTCATGCGTCGCCAGCTTGCCGAGCAGCACGGTGCCGGCCGCCGCCAGCTTCTTGGCGCAGGTGGCATCGGTATCGGGAACGTTGTGTTCCAGCCAACGGGAATGCGCCGTGGTGGCAATTCCGCGCGTGTCGATGATGTCCTTCAGGCCGATCGGGATGCCGTGCAGGGGTCCCCTCGACTGGCCGGCCATGATGGCCGCTTCGGCGGCGCGAGCGTCGGCCATCGCGCGGTCCTCGGTCACCCGGATGAAGCTGTGGAGCTCGCCGTCCAGCGCGGAAATCCGTTGCAGGCATTGTTGCGTCAGCTCGACCGGCGAGATTTGCTTGGTGGCGATCAGCGCGGCCGCCTCGGCGATGGTCGGAATGGATTGCGTCATGCAACCGCGCTCCCGGCGACAAAGATATGCGCGGGCTCCGCCGCCCGGCCGCGCGGCTGGCGCACCCGTTCGGCCATCGCGCGGACACGGTCGTAGACGAGAAGCAGCTCGGCCGCCTGCTCCTCGGTCAGTGTCAGGCCGGCACGGCGGGCGAGGAATTCCAGTTCGGCTCGGCTACAGCTCATATCAATCGTTTCCAACTTTGCATGCAGATCGTCTTCAGCCTGTCATTCCGCCGCAGCCGACAGCACGGCGGGACCAGCGATGAGCGCCACCATCTCGTCCGTCGTCACGACATCGGCGAAGCCGTTGGCCATCACCGTCAATGTCGCGTTGTGCTCCGCGTCGGTGTGGGTCGCGTTGCCGTCGGCCACGAACAGGACCTTGTAGTCCATCATCATGGCGTCCCGCGCCGTCGACTCGCAGCAGATGTTGGTGGCGGTGCCGGTGACGATGATCGTGTCGATGCCGCGCGCCGCCAGGATCGCGTGCAGGTCGGACGAGCCCGGCACGAACGCTCCGTAGCGCCGCTTAATCACCTTGAGGTCATCCGCCAGCACCTCCAGCCCGGCATACACCTCATGGCCGAAGTTTCCGGGCGTGAAGGCGTGGATCATCTCGGCCCGGCGGGCGGGGGTGCAGAAATGATCGAAGAAGGTGCCCCAGCCGGCAATGGTCTGCGGATCGAAGGTGTTCTGGATGTAGACCACGATGCCGCCGGCGGCGCGGAGTGCTACGCTGATGCGGTTGACGTTCGGCACGATCTCCCGTGCGGTCGCGATCTCCGCCACCTGGCCCGGCGCCATGAAGCCGTTCTGCAGATCGACGACGACGTGGGCGGTGCGTCGCGGGTTGATCGTCTCGTACATATGCAACGATCCGCGGCGCTGGCGGATGCGGGCGAGCACGGTCTCGGCGATTTCTATCCTGTGCATGGTTTTTCCTTTCGTGTTCAGCCGGGCATCTGCCTCAGCCCGGCCATGGTTTCGGCGGCCCCCAGCACGTCGGCGTATTTGAGCGCCATGTCGTACAGGCTGGCGAAATGCGGGCTCTCATGCCTGTCCGCCACGCACTCGATCGGCACGATCATGCGAAAGCCGCAGGACAGGCCCTCGATTACGGTAGCGCGCACGCAGCCCGAGGTCGAGCCGCCGGTGACGATGACGGTGTCGACGCGGTGGTGCGTCAGCAGCGAGCGCAGATTGGTCTCGAAGAAGGCCGAGGCCATGCGCTTGCGCATCACCGTGTCGGATGTTGCTAGTAGCCGCCGCGGATCGAGCTCGGCGCGCGGCGAACCCGGGCGGATGTTCTGCAGGCTGTCCGGCGTGTCGCCGCGGGTGCCCCACACGCCGCAGTCGGCGGCGCCCTCGTCGTAGGCGACGTAAGTCCAGACAACGGGGAATCCTTGGCGTCGGCATTGTTCCGCCAGCCGGTTGACGTGGCCGATCTGATCAGGGTCGGTCTCGTAGGCGGTGACGAAGTTTTCGGTGTCGGTGTAGGCGCGCTGGATGTCCACGTTAACCAAGGCGGCACGCTGGCCGAAACCGAACCGCGCCCGCGTGTGCGCCTTCTGCAACGCGGAAAAAAGCTCCCGCGCGGTCATCGGACTTTCCTGCATGGTCAGTGCGCCAGCATCTGCTGGCACTCCGCGGGCCAGGTCAGCGTGGAGATATCGCCAGGCCGCACCGGCTGGCGATGGAACAAATGGTCGGGCAACAGCGCAGCCGCCTCGATGCCGTCATCGGTCGCCAGCGCCACCCGCACCATCGGCCCCTGGTACTCGACTACGACGACACGCCCGGTCAGATGGTGCCGGCCGCGCTCATCCTGAGGCGGTTCGAGCCGGCAATGGTCGGCGCGCACCGCGATCCAGCCGGCGTCCCATGGCAGCACGTTGTGGCCGCCGATGAACCGCGCGATGAAGGCGCTGGATGGGCGCTCGAACACCTCGCGCGGGGTGCCAGTCTGACGGATGTGGCCGTCCTCCATCACCACCATCAGGTCGGCCAGCGCCATCGCCTCCTCCTGGCTGTGGGTGACATGGATGAAGGTGATGCCGAGCTCGCGCTGCAGCCGCTTCAACTCCTCGCGCATGCGCACCCGCAGGAATGGATCGAGCGCCGATAGCGGCTCGTCGAGCAGGAGCACCTCGGGCCGCGTGATCAGCGCCCGGGCGAGCGCGACGCGCTGCTGCTGGCCGCCCGAAAGCTGGGCCGGCAGCCGCGCAGAGAAATCCGCCATCTGCACGAGGGCAAGGTACTCGCGCGCCCGCGCACGGCGCTCGGCCTTGGCGACGTGGCGCATCTTGAGGCTGAAGGCGACGTTGTCGAGGCAGGTCAGATGCGGGAACAGAGCGTAGCTCTGGAACATCATCGCGGTGCCGCGCCGCGCCGGCGGCAGGTCGGTGACGTTGCCGCCGTTGATCAGGATGTCGCCTTCGCTGATCGCCTCGTGACCGGCGATCATGCGCAGCGTGGAGGTCTTGCCGCAGCCGCTGGGCCCAAGCAGGCAGACATAGCTGCCCTTCGGCATCCGCAGCGAGATCGCGTCCACCGCCACCGTCTCGCCATAGCGCTTCGTCACCTCGATCATCTCGACACCGAACCGGTTATCCATGATGCCCGCCTATGGCTCCGCGCCGGCGCTGCATGCGGAAGATCGCCAGCATGGTGGCGCCGATGATCGCGAATGAAACGGCCGTGGTGATGGTGCCGATCGCGAACAGCGTCGGCGACGTGGCGCTGGAAATCAGCGCGTAGATCTCCAGCGGCAGCGTGTTCCTGGTGCCGATGGTCAAGGTCGTGCGGGCATATTCGTCGTACGACAGCGTCAGCGCGCCGACCGCGACGCCGACTATGCCGGGCAGCAGGATCGGCAACGTCACATGCACCAGCCGCTGCCAGGCGCTGGCGCCGAGGTCGGCCGCCGCCTCCTCCCATGACCGGTTGAACCGGTTGACCACGGCGAACATCGCGAACAGCCCGAACGGCAGAGTCCAGGTCAGCTGCGCGCCGAGCGCCGAGGTGAACAGCCCGGTGTTCCATCCGAGGAATTGGAAGCCCAGCCCGATGCCGAAGCCGACCAGCAGGCTCGGCATCACCAGGCTGGCGATAGCGAGGTAGAACAGCACGCCCGCCCCCGGAAAGCGGCGGCGAAAGCCCAATCCGGCGGCGACGGAGATCACCACCGTCAGTAGGCTGACCACAACTGCCAGGCTGATCGAGCGCGAGAACGACACCGGGATGTTAGCCATCTGGCCCGGCTTCAGGATGTCCTCGAACCAGAACACCGAGTAGCCGACCATCGGGAACGTCACGCCGCCATCCGGCCCCTGGAACGACAGCAGGTAGATCACCGCCATCGGCCCATAAAGGAAGAGCAGGAACAGCGAGAACAGGGCGGCCAGCGCGTAGAACGTCCAGGGCCGCTTCTCGCCGGCGGTAGAACGGGCGGTCATTGCACCAGCTCGCGGCGCACATCGACGATTCGCATCAGCCCGGCCACCATCACCGCGACGAACACCACCAGCACCATGGCGCTGGCCGCGGCGGGCGGGTACTGCATCGCGGCAATCTCGGTGGACAACGCGGAAACAATCGAGGCGCTTTGGCCGCCGCTCATCTGCCTGACGACGAAGTAGTCACCCATGACCTGGGTGAAGACCAGGATGGAGCCGAGCGCGATGCCGGTCTTGGCCAACGGGAAAACCACCGAAACCATCGTCTGCCACCTGCTGGCGCCGGCATCGCGCGCCGCCTCCAGCAGCGCCGGGTCGATCTTGGCCAGCGAATTGGCGACCGGCCCGACCATCAGCAGCGTGAACAGGTGAACGTAGGTGATGACGACGGCGAAGTCGGAAAACAGCAGGAACTCCAGCGGCTTCGTGGTAACGTGCAACGCCATCAGCAGCTGGTTGAAGGCGCCGTTGCGGCCCAGAAAGGGAATCCAGGCGATGGTGCGGATGATGCCCGATGTCCAGAACGGAACCGCGCAGGCCAGGAACAGCACCGCGCGGATTTTCCCGCTGCGAACATGGAAGATCAGGAACCAGGCGATGTTGAAGCCAAGGAACAAGGTGATCGCCCAGACGATGAAGGCAAACTTCAGCGAACTGCCATAAACCCGCAGCGTCGATGGGCTGCCCACCAGGTCGTAGTAGTTGTCAAGGATAAAGGCCGGATAGATGCCGCTGCGGTCATAGTCGAAGAAACTGACCGCCAGAAACAGGACCATCGGCAGCGCGAACAGCGCGAACAGGATCAGTGCGAGGGGAGTGACCTGAAGCCAGGAGACCGCGCGCGGCGACAGCCGAAAAGGAAAGGCGGGGCTCTGCCCTCGACCCGCCAGAGGAAGCGCCTGACTTAAGTAGGGGGATTGCAAAGGGCTTGCCCTTTGACGGGGTACAGGGACGGAGCCCCCGGCCTTAGGAAGAAATGAACTCATTCCACTTCCGCGTCAGAAACCGATCCTCCTCCATCACCGAGTTCCACACGGCGATGTTGCCCATCCGCTCGTCGAACGAGCCGCCGTCGCGTGAGCGCCCGGCCTTCTCCATCAGCTTGCCGTAGGGGTCGAGAATGTCGGTCGCCGCCGGCTTCCCGCCGTACCAGTAGTCCCACTCGGCCACGGTGAGGAACTTGCGCACGTTCTCCGGCTGAGCCGAGTAGTAGCCCTGCCGCGCGATGAAGGCGCCCTCGAACCCGCCGGTGTACCAGTTCAGGTATTCATAGAAGCAATCGAGCTTCAGCCCATCGACATGCTTCATCACGCCCATCGTGTAGCCCCAGCCGCGATAGCCCTCCTTCAGCGGCTGGAACACGCAGGGCACGCCGCGGGTCCGCACCGCGGTCACCGCCGGCGACCACATCGACTGGATCACCACCTCGCCCGACGCCATCAGGTTCACCGACTGGTCGAACGAGGTCCAGAACGAGCGGAACTGGCCCGACCGCTTAATTTCCATCATCAGCTTGATGGTCTTGTCGATCTCATCCTTGGTCATGTTGCCCTTATCGACATACTTGATGTCGCCGCGGGCCTCGACCGCCATCGCGACGTCGATCA
>JAYTTA010000427.1:0-4335 GCA_043745345.1 Acetobacteraceae bacterium
CTGACCGGTGCGATCGCGACCAGGAAGGATAGAAGCATGCCGTATCCGGATCGTTCTCAAGCGGATCGGCCCGATGAAGCATCCGGGACCTCCGCCCTGTCGCCACAAAAGCTCGCCATCGGCATCGCCACTCGTGGGCGACGTGAAATCCTGACCGAGACGCTGCAGCAAATTCGCTCCCAGACCCGCCCGCCGGACCGCATCGTGGTCTGTCATACGGTGGCACAGGACATCGCTGGGTTGGAAGCCCTGCCGGGACTGGAGTTCGTGGCGTCGCCGCCCGGTCTGCCCCTGCAACGCAACGCCATTCTGGACCGCCTCGACGATTGCGATGTCGTGCTGTTCCTTGATGATGACTTCCTCATGGCGCCGCGGTATGTCGCGGCAACCCTCGCCGCAATGCAGGCCGACCCTGAAATCGTGGTCACCACCGGTGACATCATCGCTGACGGCATCAAGGGGCCGGGGCTCGATCCCGCGGTCGGGCGCGCGATGATCGAGGCCGACCTGCGGCGGCCGGCGCGCGATGGCATCATCGTCGCCCGCCACGGCTACGGCTGCAACATGGCAATCCGGCTGGACGCCGCGCGCCGCCACAACGTCCGGTTCGACGAGCGGCTGCCACTCTATGCCTGGTCGGAGGACGTGGACTACACCCACCGGCTCGGCCGGCACGGCCGCATCGTCAAGCTGCAGGGCGCGCGTGGCGTGCATCTCGGCACCAAGCAGGGCCGTGGCTCGGGACACCGGCTGGGCTACTCGCAGGTCGCCAACCCGATCTACCTGTTCCACAAGGGCAGCTACACGATGGGCCGCGCAGCCCGCAGCGTCGGGCGCAACCTCGCAGCCAACCTGATGAAGTCGATATGGCCAGAGCCTCATATCGATAGACGTGGCCGGCTGCGCGGCAATGCCCGCGCGATCGCTGATATCGTACAGGGGCGGCTGGCACCGGAGCGCGTCCTTGAGCTCTGAAACCCTTCGACCCACGCCGAAGGTGACGGTGACGATACCGGTCTACAACAGTGCCGCCACGCTCGAGCGATGCATCCGCTCGGCGATGCGCCAAAGCCTACGCGACATCGAGATCCGAGTAGCCGACGATGGCTCGACCGACGACAGCGCGGCGGTAGCCGACCGGCTGGCGGCGGAGGACCTGCGCGTCACCGTGATCCGGCTATTGCCCAACCAGGGCAAGCCTGCGGCGATGAACCGCCTGATTGCAGCGGCGCGGGGCGAGTGGATCGCGGTTCTGGATGCCGACGACGCCTTCGAGGACGAGCGCCTGGCACGGCTGGTGACCGCCGCAGAGCGCGCGGGGGTAGAGATGGTCGCCGACAACATCCTGTATGTCGATGGCGGCGCCGACCGGGTCGTGCGCACCGCGTTCGATCCGCAATCCGGATCGCGGACCCTGAGCCGACATCATCTGGCGGCGAATTCCGACAGCTATGCCGAATTCGATTTCGGCATTCTCAAGCCGATCATACGCCGGGACTTCCTTGCCGCCAACAGCCTGACCTATTACGAGCAGACGCGATTGGCGGAGGATTTCTACTATCTGATGAACTTCTTCGTGGCTGGCGGCACCGGGCTGCTGCTGAGCGAACCCGGCTATTTCTGGACGATGCCGTTCGGCACGCTGTCGCGCCAATGGACCCGGACCGGAGCCGGCGCCTGGCGCTACGACTACCGCCAGGCGCTACTGGCCAACCAGCATTTCATCGCCGAGATGACACGGCTTGGCCAGACAGACATGCTGGCGATGCTGGAGGCGAGGTCACGCCAGTATCACGCCATGATCCACTATCTCGATGCCCAACGGCTGGCGGCCGAAGGCGCCCGGCTTGCCTGCGTCGGGACAATACTTGGCCATCCCGCCACCTGGCGACTGTTAGCCCGGCGCGTGGCCGGCCGCCTCCGCCGGAGCCTCTCCGCGCGCGACGCGAAGGCTGCCCAAGGCATCGTCTTCACGCCGCATCCAAGCCTACGGACGCAGAATGAAGGATGATTACGGCGTCCGCGGCGTGGCCCCGCCCAAAATGGTGCCCAAGGTAATAATCGTCACCGCGTCCGATCATCGCTTCATGCCCTTCCTGCGTGACCTGATAGCCTCGCTTGGCAACACGCTAGCGCAACCGGAAGTCGAACTCGCATGCTTCGATCTTGGTCTTGATGTCACTGACCGGGCCTGGCTTGCCCGTCAGAGAGTGACGATCGCGGTTCCACGGGTCCATCTTGGGGTACGGGCCGACGACCATGCCCCGGCGCTGCTGTCATTCCTCGCGCGGCCGTTCCTGCCCCGGTATTTCCCAGGTTTCGATGTTTATGTCTGGATCGACTCCGATGTCTGGCTGCAGGATCCTTCCGTCCTTGACCGCTATGTCGCAGGCGCGATGGCAACTGGCATGGCGATCACCCACGAGCGTGAGCGGGCCTACCGGTTCCAGCCCTGGCTGTTCGGCTGGACGGCCAAGCATTTCATGCTCGGCTACGGCGCCCTGACCACGGCGCACCTGCTGACCCGGCGCCATGTCAATGCGGGGTTCTTCGCAATCCGCGGCGATGCGCCGCATTGGCACGAATGGGCGCGCCGCTACCAAGCGGCGATCGGACGTACCGGGGCGCTGGTGCCCCACGATCAGTTCGCGCTCAACCACGCCCTGCATGGTGACGGACCAGGCGCTACGGCGCTTTCAGCGGCGTTGCTTGATCCCGGCTGCAACTGGATCTGCGATCGCGGTATACCGAAGTGGAATTCTGAGCAAAACGTGTTCTGCAAGCCCTATCCGCCCCACGAGCGAATTGGCGCGATGCACCTCGCCGGGCCCGCCAAACGCACGATCTATGACATCGCCACAACCGACGGAAGGTCGTTCCGCACCTACCTGTTTCGCGGCGCTACGCCGGATACGCCGGTCCTTGACGACATCCTCGCGCGTCCTGAACCCGCTGGCAGGCAGGTTGCGTGACCCAGGGCCTGCAAACCTCGGCCAATATCGAACCGACTGGCTTACGGCGCGATCCTGTGCCCGGCTTCAGCCGGTCACAATCGGCCTATCTCGACCTGCTGCGGGGCGCCGCCGCCCAGCTCGTTCTGCTGCATCACGCGGTCGGCTATTGCCTACCGGGTTCTGGATTGGCCAGCCTCGGCGGCGGTGCGCTTGGGGTGCTGACCTTCTTCCTGCTGTCCGGCTTCCTGATCACCGGCACCATTGCGTCCCGCCTGGCGGCTCGGCGGTTCTCGTTGACCGAGTTCCTGGTCAGCCGGTTCAGCCGCATTTACACGCCGTATATCCCGGCGATTCTGCTGGTGGCCGTGCTGGATCACTTCATCGTCGGGGCTCCAATCTACGAGTATGCCGCCGACTATCGATGGTCGACGGCAATTGCCAATATTTTCATGCTGCAGGACTACCCCGTGTTCCAGATCCTGCGGCGTCTTCACGTGCCTGAGCAGGACTGGTTCTTTCGGACGTTCGGCTCCGGCCGGCAATTCTGGACCGTCAGCGTCGAATGGTGGATCTATCTGACTGTCGGGATTGGCACGGCACTGATGCTACGCCGCCGCCCACAGCCTCTGCTTTGGACATTGCTGGCGATCGTCGCGGTGGAACCGGTCTACAATCTTGTCGCCGGCCCAGGTGACAGCCTGGCCTTGGCCTGGCTGTTCGGCGGCGGCGCTTGCCTTGTCCGTCGCTCGCGTGCCGCTTCGTGGCCTGAGGGGCGTTGCGTGGCGATCTGGTTTGCCCTGCTTGGTTTGGCTGCGATGCGGCTACTGTTTACCCACGGGCGGATTTATGACGCGGTGTTCGCCTTACTGCTGGCCGGCCTGCTGTTCGTTCCGGTGCTGAGGCAGGCTGAATCAGGTCCGTCGACCCAAAATCGTCGATCCAACCTCGAGTTTCTGTCATTCCACAGCTACTCCTTATACCTCACGCACGGCTCATTGATCCTGTTCCTGCTGGCGCGCTACGGCGATGCGATGCTTGGGTGGCGAGGCCTCGCGCTGCTGGCAGTGTTGTGCAACCTGGCAGCGATGGCCTTCGCGGTGTTGTTTGAGTTACCGCACCGGCGGGTTCGACAAGCAATCCTTCAAGTTCTGAACCATCGCATTATGCCGCCGAAAACTCGGACAGCCTCCGGCTAGACAGTCCCAAGATAGAGCATCATGTCCGTATCTGGCCGACTATCAGAATAGTCCGGCCTGCTCGCATGGTCACCGCCGATTATGCTGAACAGCCGGCGCCCTACCGAAATTGCTTAAACAGATCGCGATGAGACGTTATCAAAAGGAATATCGAGGAATTACGCGTTACCGAGACGAGAAACAGA
>JAYTTA010000428.1:0-4321 GCA_043745345.1 Acetobacteraceae bacterium
GAACAGCCGGCCGACCACGCCGGTCATAAACAGCAGCGGAATGAACACGGCGATCAATGAAATGGTCAGCGAGATGATGGTGAAGCCGATCTGGCGGGCACCCTTGTAGGCTGCCGCGAGCGGCCGCTCGCCCGCCTCGATGAACCGTACGACGTTCTCGATCATGACGATGGCGTCGTCGACTACGAACCCAGTGGCCACGGTCAGCGCCATCAGTGAAAGGTTATCGAGCCCGTAGCCCATCAGCGCCATCACGCCGAAGGTGCCGACCAGCGACAGCGGCAGCACGACGGCCGGTATGAACGTCGCGCGAAGACTGCGCAGGAAGACAAAGATGACGCCGACCACCAGCACCACAGACAGCACCAGGGTGATCTGCACGTCCGCCACCGAGGCACGGATGGTCTCGGTGCGGTCGGTGACGACGGAAAGAGAAATGCCGGCCGGGATAGCGGCTTGCAACGCCGGCAGCTCGCGCTTGATGCGCGCCACCGTGTCCACGATGTTGGCGCCGGGCTGGCGCTGGATGTCGAGCACCGCGGCCGGCACGGCAGCCTTGGCGCCGCTCAAGTACCACGCCGCCTCGCGGTTGTTCTCGACTCCGCCGACGACCTGGCCGACCGCCGACAGCCTGACCGGCGCGCCGTTGCGCCACATGATGATCAAGTCGCGATACGCGTCCGGCGACAGCAGCTGGTCGTTGGCACCGAGCGAGAACGCCTGGCGCGGGCCGTCGAAGCCGCCCTTGGCGCCGTTGACGTTGGACGCCGCGACGGCGGTGCGGACATCCTCCATCGACAGTCCATAGGAAGCGAGGCGCGCGGGATCGACCTGCACCCGTATCGCCGGGCGTAACCCGCCCTGGACGGTGACCTTGCCGACGCCGTCGATCTGGCTGAGCTTGGGTTGCAGCAGCGTGTCGGCGGCGTCGCCTACCCGGTCGATCGGCAGCGTGTCCGACGTCAAGGCAAGCGACAGGATCGGCGCGTCGGCCGGGTTGACCTTCGAATAGACGGGCGGGTACGGCAGCGTGGTCGGCAGAGTGCCGGCGGCGGCGTTGATCGCCGCCTGCACATCCTGCGCCGCGGCGTCCATGCTGCGCGACAGCTCGAACTGCAGGGTGATCTGGCTGGTGCCCTCGCTGCTCTGCGAGGTCATGGTGGCGAGCGCCGGGATCTGGCCGAACTGACGTTCCAGTGACGCGGTGATCAACGTCGAAACGGTGTCCGGACTGGCGCCGGGCAGCAGCGTGGTGACCTGGATGGTCGGGAAGTCAACATAGGGCAGCGCCGAGACCGGCAACGCCCGGTAGCCGAGAATGCCGGCCAGCAGGATGGCGATCGCCAGCAGCCAGGTGGCGATCGGCCTAGCTATGAAAAGTGCGGAAAGGTTCAATTGGTTCTTTGCCTGCCGGTTCCCGGCGCCGCCGGCTGGCGTGATGTCGAAGAATTGCTCGGCAACGGATCGGCGATCCGCGCCTTGGCGCCCTCGGTCAGGCGGGAGGCACCATCGATCACCACCCGCTCGCCGGGCTGCAGGCCGGCGGTGATGATCGAGGTCGCGCCGTCCTCATAGCCGACAGTGATGTCGCGGCGCAGCGCCTTGTCGTCGGCGCCGATGACATACAGGTAGCTGCCGCGCGGGCCGCGCTGGACCGCAGCCGGCGGCACCGTGGTGGCGCCGTGCTCGGTCGCGACCAGCAGCCGGATCTGGACGAACCCGCCCGGCCAAAGCTTGAGATCGGGATTGGGGAAGGTCGCCTTCAGCTTGATGGTGCCGGTGGTTGGATCGACCTGATTGTCCAGCACCGCAAGCGTTCCGGTATCGAGCAGCACCGGCGCCGCGCCGGCAGCACCCTGGTTGCGCGCCTGCACCACCGGCGTGCCGTCCCTGATCGCGCCCGCGACCGCCGGCAGGTTCTGCTGCGGAAGGGTGAAGATCACCGAAATCGGCCGCAATGTGGTGATCGTCACGATGCCGGTGGCGTCCGCCTGATGAACGATGTTGCCGGCATCGACCTGGCGGATGCCGACCCGCCCGTCGATCGGCGCCACGATCGTGGTGTAGCCGAGCTGAGCGCGAGCGGTGTCGATCTGGGCCTGGTCCTGGTGCACCTGCGCCTCCTGCTGGGCGACCAGGGCGCGCGCCGTGTCCGACTGCTGGGCCGAGCTGTAGGCGGTCGCGGCCAACTTCTGGTAGCGCGCGAAATCAAGCTTAGCGTTGGCGAGCTGCGCCTGGTCCTGCGCCTGCTTGGCCGTTGCCTGATCCACGGAGGCCTGGAATGTCACCGGGTCAATCCGCGCCAGCACGTCGCCGGCCTTCACGTCCTGGCCCTCACGAAACTTGATTTCCACCAGCTTGCCGTCGACCTGCGGGCGCACGATCACCGAGTTGTAGGCCTGCACAGTGCCGAGCCCATCGAGCCAGACCGGCACGTCGGTGGTTGCGGCGGCGGCGACCAGCACCGGGATCGCGGCATCACGCCGGGCCGCCGCGGCATCGGGCTTCGGGGCCGGTTTATACCAGAACGAACCCACCGTGACGGCAACGACAATGGCCGCCAGCGTCCATACCAGCAGCCGCCCGCGCCGGCGCGATTGCAAGCGCACCTCGCGAGCGGGCGCCTCACGCGGCAGCGCTTCAGGAGGGGGCGGCGTCATGACGTCCATCAAGGCACTCCTTTCCTGCCGCCATATCGGCCCGGCCGCCGGTTCCTCCAAGGTCCGTCACCAACGGATGCGATCCTGAACACCCGCATCATCGCAGGTTGCTCCCGATCGGCAGTGCGAAGCCACCGACAAACCGGCCGGGTTGCAGCCGCGGCGCCTCGATCTCGCCCTGCCAGCCGCCACCCAGCGCCTTGTAAAGCGCCACCAGCGCCAGGAACCGAGATAGCCGGACCTGCGTCAGCACATCCTGCGCGTTGTAAAGGTTGGTCTGCGATATCAGCACCGTGACGATGTCGATCGTGCCGGCGCCAAGCTGGGCGCGGGAGATCGAGGCCGAACGTTGCGCTGAGGCCACCGCCTGCGCCTGCAACGCTTCCTGCTCGGTGGTGAAGCGCCACGACACCAGCGCGTTCTCGACATCGGTGAAAGCCTGCAGCACCGCTTGGCGATAATTCGCCAGCGCCTCGTCCTGCCGGCCACGCGCCAGCTCCAGATCGCCCCGCAACGTGCCGCCGTCGAAGATCGGCTGCGCCAGGCCGCCGACCAGGCTGGCGACCAGCGCGCCAGGGCCGAACAATGTCGCCAGCGCAGTGCTCTGGTAGGTCGAGGACACGCTGAGCTGGATTGCTGGGAATAACGCCGCCCGCGCCGCCGCAACGTTGGCGCCCTGCACCGCCAGGGTCGCCTCGGCCGCCGCCACGTCGGGCCGCCGCGCCAGAACCTCGATCGGCAGCCCAGGGGTGACTGCCGGCAAGGACAGCACGATCAAGGTGCCGGGCCGTACCGTGATCGACTGCGGCGGCTGGCCGGTTAAAATACCCAATCCGTTGATCGCCTGCTCCAGCTGGTTGCGAAAGCCCGGCAGGCTGGCGCGGACCTGAGCCACCAATGTTTCCTGCTGCGACACGTCCAGCGCATTGGCGGTGCCGACCGACAGCCGGGCGCGGATCGCCCCCAAGGTCTGCTCGGCATCCTTCAGGTTGTTAGTCGCGACATTCAGCCGGTCCTGGAACGCCAGCGCCTGGAACCAGGTATCAGCAACATTGCTGATCACGGTCAGCGCCACGTTCTCGCGGTCGAACCGGCTGAACCGCGCGCTGTCGATCGCCGCCTGCCGCTGCGCCTGCAACCGGCCCCAGATATCCAGCTCGTACGAAGCGCTTAGCCCAGCCGAATAGGAATGCACGTCGGCAAAGGGTTGCCCGCTATCGGACCGCAGCCCGAACGAGCTGCCGCGCTGGACCCGCTGCCAACTGCCGTTGGAGCTGAGCTGAAGCAGCGGCAGCAACGGCGCGCCGGCAATGCGCAACTGCGCGTCGGCCTGGCGAGTGCGCGCCACCGCGACCGCAATGCTCTGGTTGGTGACCTGCGCCTGGGCAATCAGCTGGTCCAGATCCGGCGACCGGAACCCGCGCCACCAATCCTGCGTCGGCCAAACCGGATCGGCCGTGATCCCGGCACGCCAATCCATCGGCGCCTCGGGCGGCGCCACCGGCGCAATGCCGCCACAACCGGCGAGCAGCAGAAACACAAGCGACGCGCGCAGCACAGGAAATTCCAACATCGTCGCGATCTATAGCATTCCTGTGTTACGCGCCTGTTGCCGTGGGGCGGGTTACCAAAAGCTTAGGTAAGGCTGGGGCTCTGCCCCT
>JAYTTA010000429.1:0-16161 GCA_043745345.1 Acetobacteraceae bacterium
GGCGAGCGCGCCACCGTTATCCTGGACAGTGGCATCCGGCGGGGTTCGGACATCGTCAAGGCGCTGGCGCTGGGGGCGAAGGCGGTGCTGACCGGGCGGGCGACGCTGTATGGAACGGCGGTTGGCGGGCAGGCCGGGGCGTTCCGCGCCGCCGACCTGATCCGGCGCGAGTTCGATACCACGATGGCCTATTGTGGCTGCAACACCGTGGACGAGATCACGCCGGATATTCTGTTTGGGCTGCGCGGGCGGAATTCCATGGCGGATGCTTTGGGAGTTTAGCGCGGAGGCGATCAGCCTGGCGGACGCCAGGGCGCATCTGAACGAACTTGTTGACCGGGTTGAGGCGGGGGATTCGATCGACATCCCCCGACGCGGCAAGCCGGTCGCGCGGCTTGTTGGCGTGGCCAGGCCGCGCCGGCGGACCGACGCGGCCGTGCTCCGATCGCTGACGGCGACCATGCCCCGACAGGCCGAGAATGCGGCCGGGCTCGTGCGGTCAATGCGGGACGGTTGTCGCTACGGATGCTCCATCCCGGCACGTCGGTGATCGTCTCGGCGCTTTCGAATGAAGCGATGACCCCGCACGCGCAGCTCTGGCCGGCGGAACAGGATCCAGCGCAACTGTTGATCAGCGACTGGACCCTCACCGAGATGTCGTCAGCCCTGGCGATCGAGCTACGCACCGGTCAGATCACGTTGGAACAGCGTGCGTCATCGCTTGCCATGTTCAACAAGCCGGTGGCCGAGAGTTTCACCGTCCTTACAGTAACCGGCGGGCATCTCCGGGCCGCGGCGAGGTTCTTGGATCAGCATAAGCTCGGCCTTCGCACAGGCGATGCGTTGCACTTTGCGACCGCGTCGGAGCATGGCCCCCTAGCGCATACGCTCGACCACCGGCTTGCCGGGGCTGGGCCGGCGCCCGGCGTGCCGACGCAGTTGCTGGCATGACCAAAACTTCCTTTGGTAGGCAGGCCGGAGCGTTTTGGGCGGCGGACCTGACCCAATGGAGATCGACACGATCACGGAGTATGGCGGGTGCAACATGGCGGACGAACTCAAAGAGTAAGGGTTCGCCGCGACAGTAAAGCCCTTTTTGCGCTCCGGCTGCCAGGATAGGCAGGCCACCCGATCGAACTCCCTTTTATGTTGCTAAACCAGATCGGTTTACTCTTGATAAAATCTGTTATCAAGAACAAGGCCAGCTGAGCTGGAAGGCTTGCGCTTGGGGGGGTCTCCAACCTTTAACTCCACCCCTTGAACGGCATCTCCGCCGCCATCACCGCCATGTTATCCGGCCAGACCGGAATGTATTTCTTTCCCTTCAACTGAACCAGCAAAGTCGAGGCCAGCTTGTTTTGGCCGGTTTCGTCGTACTGGATGCCGTTGTAGCCAATCATCAACTGATTGGCTTTCAGGTCGGTGTCTATCAGGGCTTTTTGGATTTTCTCGGGCTCGGTCGAGGCGGCCTGGTCGATGGCGTAGGCCAAAGCGAGAAAACCCTGCATGGCTCGGGCAGAGGTGTCGTCGAGCGCGTGGCCGGCGTGCTTGGTGTAGAGGTCGTTGACTATGTAACTCACAGAGCCTGGTTTGCCGACGTCGTAGGAGCTGCGGTTGATGACGCCCTCGGCGAGGTCTCCGACGGCTTCGATGAACGAGGTGTCCGAGAAGCCGCTGTCATCGCCGATCAGGATGGCGGGCTTCCAGCCTAGGTTGCGCATGGTCTTCATGAACAGGATGGAGTCCGACGTGTAGCTGACGAAGATGGCGGCGTCGGCGCCCTCGTTCTTCAACTGCAGCACCTGGGCGCTGACGTCGGTGGAGTTGGCGTTGTAGGGAATGCGCAGGCCGACCTTCATTCCCTTGTCGGTGATGGCCTTGACGATCGCGTCGCCGGTGGAGGTGCCGTATTCGGTGTTCTCGTGGACGACGGCGATCTTGGCCACGCTCATGCCGCGTTTTTGCATCTGGCTGAGGAAGTCGGCGTAGGCGGCGCCGAAATGGGTGCCGATCGGGGTTGGGCGGAACAGCCATTTGAAGCCGCGCAGGGTCAGGCTGGGGGCGGAGGCCTCGCTGGCCATGAACGGGATGCCGTAGCGCTCCGCCACCGCACTGGCGGTCAGGCCGCAGCTGGATTGGTAGGCGCCGACCATGGCGACCACCTTCTCCTGCGTGATCAGGCGCAGGGTCTGGCTTTGCGCGGTGGCGGGGTTGCCCTGGTGGTCGGTGAAAATCACCTCGACTTTGCGGCCGCCGAGTTTCGGCAGGCCGGTGGTGGCGGCCAATGGGAGGGCGGCGAGTTCCGGGTGCGGGTTGTTGATGATGTCGACGGCGACCTCGATCGCCGCCTTGGCCGCGACGCCGGCGGAGGCGGCGCCGCCGCTGAGCGGGTAGGTGGCGCCGATTTTCACCGTGTCCTCGGCGTGGGCGACGCCTGGCAGGGCGGCGAGTGCCAGTGCCATGGTGGTGACGTGACGGCGCGTGATGCTCATTATTTTTCCCCGACGGTTGGGTGCAGTCGATCGCGTTACCACAATGGCGTCAAGCAACGGATGCGCTCCAGGGCGCTCCCCTGGCGGGGTATGGGGCAGAGCCCCATGACTTTCCTAGATAGGGGTTATCACTCCCTCAGCCGCCTCGATAACCTCGCCGGCATCCAGGCAAAGGTCCTCGCGGAACCGCGGGGCCATGATCTGGACGCTGGGGCGGAGGGTGCCGGCGTGACCGACGGGGACGGCGAGGGCGGGGAGGCCGAGCATGGGGGAGAGCTGGGCGACGCGCATTCGGTTCATCATGTCGATCTGGCCGTCGCGGGTGGTGTCGAGGTCGTGTTCGGGGGCGAGGCCGCCCATGGTCGGCAGGATGACGAGGGGATAGGCCTGCATGAAGATCAGCCACTGGTGCAGGTACCAGTCGCGCCGGGCGTAGGCGCCGAGGACGGCGGCCATGTCGGAGGGCGGCATCAGGTCGAGCCACAGGTCCATGGATTTTTTGGCGTTCTCGTCGCCAAGCTCGTGCATTTGCGGGGCCAGGGCTGCGAGCACGTCGGTGGAGAGGATGGTGAAGAAGTCGTTGATCGCCTCGGTCATGGAGGGGGGGTCGATTTCCTCGACCAGGTAGCCGGCGGCGGCGAGGTGGCGGCCGGCGGTCCGGACGGCCTCGGCCTGGGCGGGGTGGATGGTGCCGCCGGGGTTGCCCGGCACCAGGGCGACGCGGCGGGGAAGGGGTTCGCCGCGCATTGGGGTGGCGACCCATCGGGTGTCGCGGGGGTCGGGGGCGGCCATGACCTGGAGGGCGAGGCGGGCGTCGCGGATGGTTCGGGTGAGCGGTCCCTGCACCGACATGAGTTGGGCCGCGAGCGGGCGGGCGGCCTTCAGGCTTGGGTTGAAGGAGGCGACGCGGCCCAGGCTTACCCGCAGGCCGACGATGCCGTTGAACATGGCGGGGATGCGGACCGATCCGGCGATGTCGTTGCCGTGGCCGATCGGGCCGATGCCGCTGGCGACGGCTGAGCCGGCGCCGCCGCTGGAGCCGCCGGCGGAAATGGTGGGGTCGCGCGGGTTGAGGGTGCGGCCGTGCAGGGCGTTGTCGGAGAAGGCGCGCATCGAAAAGGCGGGGACGTTGGTGCGGCCGATGATGATGGCGCCGGCATTCCTGAAACTCGCGACGACGGGGTTGTCCTCGGTGGCGATGGCGTCCTTGAAAGCGACGACGCCGTTGTCGGTGGGGTGGCCGACCTGGTCGACGTTGACCTTTATGGTGACGGGGACGCCGTGCAGGGGGGGCAGGGGTTTGCCGGCGGACTGTCGCCTGTCGGCGTCGTCGGCGGCTTTCAGGGCTTCGTCATCCATGAGGCGGACGACGGCGTTGAGGCGTGGGTTGACCGCGTGCAGGCGGGCCAGGCAGGCCTCGGTGGCCTCGCGGGCGGAGGCCTGACCGGCGCGGATTTTCTGGGCGAGGTCGGTGGCGTCGAGCTGCCAGAGCTGCGTGTTCATTTGTCTGATCCCGTGTTCCGCCGATGTTGGATGCTAGCGGGGGCGGGGGGAGGCTGGCTAGCGCGGACACTACCGATGGGTATAATCGGGCAGGTGGAAATGGCCTCAAAGGAATAAAACGAATGAGCCTAAAGGGAAAAGCCTATATCGCGGGGGCTTTCGAGCACCCGACGCGCAAGGCGCCGGACAAGTCGGTGGCGCAGCTTCATGCGGAATGCGCGATTGGCGCGCTCGCTGATGCGGGGCTGAGCAAGGACGACGTGGACGGCTATTTCTGTGCCGGCGACGCGCCCGGCATGGGGCCGCTGTCGATGGTTGACTACATGAATTTGAATGTCCGGCATATCGACGCGACCGATATCGGCGGCTCTTCCTATCTGATGCTGGCGTCGCACGCGGCCGAGGCGATCGCCGCCGGACGCTGCAAGGTGGCGCTGATCACGCTGGCGGGGCGGCCGCGCAGCGAGGGCCAGGCGACCGGAACCGCGGCGCGGGCGGGCAATCCGGCCCAGCCCGACATGATGTTCGAGTATCCGTATTCGCCAACCGTGGTGAACATGTATGCGATGTGCGCGGCACGGCACATGTACGAATTCGGGACGACCTCGGAACAACTGGCCTGGATCAAGGTCGCGGCCTCGACCCATGCGCAGTACAATCCCAACGCGATGCTGCGGGATGTGGTGACGGTCGAGGACGTGGTGAACTCGCCGATGGTATCGACGCCGTTGCACCGGCTGGATTGCTGCGTGATCTCGGATGGCGGCGGGGCGCTGATCGTGACAACGCCGGAGATCGCCAAAAGCCTGAAGCGGCCGCTGGTCAAGATCATCGGTAACGGCGAGGCGACCAAGGGCCAGATGGGCGGGATGGTCGATCTGACGTATTCGGGCGCCCGGCGTTCCGGGGCGATGGCGTTTGCGGAAGCGGGGGTCAAGCCGACCGATATCAAATACGCGTCGATCTATGACAGCTTCACGATCACGGTGCTGATGCAGATCGAGGACCTTGGCTTCTGCGAGAAGGGCCAGGGGGGGCGGTTCGTTTCGGACGGAAATCTGATTTCGGGTCATGGCAAGCTGCCGTTCAACACCGATGGCGGCGGGCTTTGCAACAACCATCCGGCCAACCGTGGCGGCATCACCAAGGTGATCGAGGCGGTGCGGCAGCTTCGCGGTGAGGCGCATCCGAAGGTTCAGGTGCCCAACTGCAACATCGCGCTGGCGCATGGCACCGGCGGCTCGCTCGGCACACGGCATGGCAGCGCCACGCTCATCATGGAACGGGAGTAGTCGACATGGCAGCCCAACGTAAGATCTCGTTCGTCGGCGCGGCGGACAGCAACCCCGAGAACAAGCCGCATTTCGACGCGGCCAACGAAGGCAAGCTGCTGATCCAGCGCTGCAAGGACACGGGAAAGTTCTACTGGTATCCGCGGGCCGTGTCCCCGTTCACGCTCAGCACCAACGTTGAGTGGGTGGAGGCGTCCGGAAAAGGCAAGATCTATTCGGTCAGCGTGATGGAGCGGTCGAACCCGCCGTTCGCGATGGCCTATGTAACGCTGGAGGAGGGCACGACGATGATGACCAACATCGTCGACTGTGACTTTTCCGCGTTGAAGATCGGCCAGGACGTGAAGGTCGTTTTCCTCGCCAGCGAGGAAGGCCAAAAGGTGCCGATGTTCACGCCCGCTTGATTTTTCTTTTTTGATGGCTGGCGCGGCGCCGGTGGAGACACTGGCGCCGTTTGCTTGTCCGGGGGTGGCGAGTGGTTGATGTGGTGGTGGTCGGCGCGGGGGTTGCCGGGATGTCGGCGGCGTCGTCCTTGCGTGCGGCCGGGTTCGAAGTTGTCGTGCTGGAGGCTTCGGGCCGAATTGGCGGCAGAGCCTATACGGTGGTCGAGCCGGTGCTGGGTGGCGCGTGGCTGGATCATGGCGCGATCTGGCTGCATTCGTCGGAAACCAATCCGCTGGTGCCGATCGCGCTGGCGGCGGGTGAGCGGCTGATCGACAGCGATGGGCAGCGGCATGAGCGGACGTTCGTCGGCAATCGGCTGGCGACGACGGCGGAGCTTGCCGATTACGGCGGGGCGACGGATCGGTTCTATCGCGCGGCGGACCGGCTGTTGGAATTTAAGCCGGATGGGTGTCTGGCGGATGTCGCGCGGTCGATCCCGGATGATCCGTGGGCGCTGTCGATCGAGACCTGGGAGGGGCCGATCATCTGCGCGGTGAATGCCGAGAAATATAGCCTTCAGGACTGGAAGCGGAACGTTCTGCCGGGCAGCAACAAGCGGGTCGCCGGCGGGATCGGCGCTTTCATCGCGCGGCGGCTGGGGGTTGGGCTGGATATACGGTTGCGGACAAGGGCGACACGGGTTCGGTGGGATGGGCCGGGCTGCGCGGTCGAGACGGATGCGGGGGATGTTTCGGCGCGCGCCTGTATCGTCACGGTTTCGACCGGCGTGCTGGCGGGTGCGGGATTGCGGTTTCATCCCGAGTTGCCGGCGGGTGTGCGCGAGGCGATTCTCGACGTGCCGATGGGGCTGGCTATGAAGGTGGCGCTGCCGGCCATGGGGGCGGACCGGCTGGATATGCCCGATAATGCCTCGGTTGATCGGCAATGGCGGGCGGGTGATCCGGCGATCCTTTGTTCGTTCTGGCCACGTGGAAAAGCGTTCGTTTCGGCGTGGATCGGTGGCGACCTGGCGTGGGAGCTGACCCGGGCCGGGGATGCGGCGGCGATCGAGTTGGTTCGGGACTATCTTCGGGGTTTGTTCGGCGGGCGGGTGGATGCGCTGTTTTCGCCCGGTGTCGGCGTGGTGACGCAATGGGGGCGGGACGCGCTTTTTGGCGGGGCGTATGCCTATGCGAGACCGAGGGCGGCCGCGGCGCGCGAGGCGTTGCGGACTCCGCTGGCTGGGGGGCGGCTGATCCTGACCGGGGAGGCCGCGAACACCGACGGGCTGGCGGGTACCGTCGGCGGCGCGTGGCTGGAGGGGATGCGCGCCGCCGAGGTTGTGGGGGTCAGCCTCGGCCGATGAACGGCATCCTGTGCGCCGCCACCATCAGGAACTGGATGTTGGCGTCGGGCGTCAGGTTGGCCATCAGCAGGACCGAGTTGCCGACGTTTTTTGCGTCCATCCGGGGTTCGACCCGGACGCTGCCGTCGGCCTGGGGCACGCCGTTGGCCATGCGCGCGGTCATTGGCGTTTCCGCGTTGCCGATGTCGATCTGGCCGCACTGGATGTCGAAGTTGCGGCCATCGAGTGCTATGCTTTTGGTCAGCCCGGTGATGGCGTGCTTGGTGGACGTGTAGGCGACCGAGCCCGGCCGCGGTGCGTGGGCCGAGATCGAGCCGTTGTTGATGATGCGGCCGCCCTGGGGCGACTGGTCGCGCATCATGCGGAAGGCGGCGCTGGCGCAGAGGAACATGCCGTTGAGGTTGACCTCGACCACGAATTTCCATTGCTCGTAGGTGAAATCGCCGAAGTTTGTCGCGGGGACGTTGCCGCCGGCGTTGTTGAACAGCACGTCGAGGTGGCCGAACTCGGCTTTTGTGGCGGCGAACAGCGCCTCGACGGCGGCGGGATCGGTGACGTCGGTCGGCATCACCAGGGATCTTCCGCGCTTGGCCATGGCGGCGGTTTCGGCCAGCGCTTCGCGGCGGCGGCCGGCCAGCGTGACCTCATAGCCGTTGTTCATCAGCGCCAGGGCGGCAGCCCGCCCGACGCCGCTGCCGGCACCCGTCACTACCGCTACTCGTTCGGCCATTTTGTTCCCCCCAAAAGCTTTGGTGGGCATGATGGACCGGGTGGCGGGCGGGGCCAAGGCGGGTTGATCGGGTTCTCCGCAAGGCGCAGCGTGAGCGCGGGGAATGGGGGGATTGGCGATGCAGGATTTGTTGGCTCGGGCGGAAAAGATTGGGGCGTTGTTAAAGGCGCGGGGGGAAACCGTGGCGGTGGTCGAGTCCTCGGCCGGGGGGCTGATCTCGGCCGCGCTGCTGAGCGTTGCGGGGGCGAGCGTGTTTTTCCAGGGTGGCGGGGTGATCTACACGCGGATCGCGCGGACGGCGCTGCTGGGGATCACCAATGCCGAGATGGAGGGGGTTCGTTCGTCGTCGGAGCCTTACGCGAGGTTGCTGGCGCGGACGGCGCGGCATCGGTTGAATGCGACCTGGGGAATTGCGGAGACCGGGGCTGCCGGGCCGACCGGCAATTCCTATGGCGATGCGGCCGGGCATAGTTGTTTGGCGGTGGCTGGGCCGGTGGAAAGAGTGATTACGCTGGAGACCGGGAGCGGGAATCGGGTGGAGAATATGCGGGCGTTTGGGGCGAGGCTGCTGGATTTGTTCGCCAGCAGTTTAGACGCTCAGAGCTAGTGGATAGAATCTGACGGAAGGTGCCCACGGCACACATCAAGAACGCCGGAACCCTGTCCTTTCAACCGGACTCATCCGTCTGATTATATCCACTAGCAGGTAGCTCGTGATTTTTATCCTCAGTCATTTAACGCACCGTCGATCAAGCCTCCGGTAATCAGCACTATCAGACGTTCACCGCTTATTAGTGACTAGTTGCGCTCGCTACTCAAAAAACCTCGTCTATTTTCTTGATATGCAGTGTATCTGGCATCCGACGTTGTGGCGGATCATGAGCCTGGCGGGTTGCTCGCCATCGATCAGGACGATCCGCTTGCTAAGAAACTCGGCAGTTTCTCTCGCAGATGGGGAAAAGGTGGCGGTCAAGGCTCTCGAAAAAATCCCGTATTGCTACGGACCTTGTGTTGCTACCGCTAGCATAACGTTTGGCCTGGATGTAAGCCCGGTCCAGTCCGAAGGCATCTTGATCGATTACGCCGTCAACCCCGTCATCGCCGCCGATGGCACGGCCGGCATCGGCTGCTGATCCTCCGAAACCCACATTGAGGAGCAACTTGACGATAGGGCGTCCGAAAAAGTTGGGCGGCGCGGCGCGGAGGTGCCAGGTGTCCGCGCCGCCCGTCGGCGGAACTGAGGAAGGCGGGCCTATCATAAGCTCCAACCTTTGTTTGAATGGTGCAATAAAACTTGGAGCGACGGGAGAATGCGGCTGCCGGATAAATATGATGATCGCGCGTCGCCGCTTCCGGTGCCGGTTCTGGTCGGCGATACGTCTGTGCTTGTCTGCCCGGAGTCCCGCCGATGACCTTCAGCTTCTTGCACTCCACGCATCAGGAAAAGCCGATCCTCATCCCACAGATCGGTCTCACCCTGCGCGTGCGCGTTCCGTCGGACACGACCGGGGACGCGCTGACCTCGATTGAGACCATCAACGCGCCCGGGTTCGGGCCGCCGCTGCACCGTCACCGCGAGACTGAAGTATTCTACGTGCTTGAAGGTCGCTACCTGTTCGAGGTGGACGGCAAGCGGTTCACCGCTGAGGTGGGTGACGTGGTGACCGCGCCCGGCGGGTCCGCGCACACGTTCATCAACGTCACCGACGCGCCTGCGCGCCAGTTCATTCAGATCCTGCCCGGCCTGGACGCCGCCACTTTCTTCCTCGAGCTGGGCGACGTAATGCGCGACGGCAAGGCAGACCAGGATGCGCTGAACGCGTTCGGCAAGCGGTGGCATGTAGAGTTCCTTGGCCCGCCGCTGAAAACGGATCGCCGATGAACGTCAATTTCGAGCCAGACCGCCAGAACAGTGACGCCAGGCTCACCTCCGTCGCTCCTGCAACGGCCATGCATCAGAAAATCCGTGGTGCCTCAAGCCGCTGATTGGGTTTGAAGTCTAGCGCCTGAGTGCCCGCCGATGCCCGCGCCGATGCTCGCCGCTTTTCTGGCGGTGGCGGAGGCGGATATGGGGTGAGGCGGACTGGATGCGGGAGGATAGGCTGCACGTGGCTGATCCGACGCGGCAACCTCGGATGTGCTGAAGCTCACATCGCTCAGTTACGATTATGTCATGACTATTTATCGCAATTATTACGATCGGAATATTCGATATGCAGCTTCGAAGTCGTGTTGCCAAGGTCCAGGCCGATAGCCAACAAAACCGGCGCGGGCCGGGCATGCACCGTGTCGGGACGACAGTGGGCCTGGCCGCCGCCTTGTTGACAGGCTGGCTCGCCCCGGCTTCGGCGAATGCTGTCTTGGATATCAACCAGGAATTGATAAGCGCGTATCGGACTCCTAATCTGCACGTCACGCCGCCGCCGAGTGCCGTGGATATCGGGTTCGTCGGTATTGCAATGTACGACGCGGTGAATGCCGCGACGGGGATGGGCTACAAGCCTTACTCCTACACCGGCGGGCCGGTTGCTGGCGTCCAGGCGGACGCGGCAGCCTACTCGGCCGGCTACACGGTGCTGGCCAGCCTGTTCCCCACCCAGGCCGCGACGTATCAGAACGAGCTGCAGGCCAAGCTCGACGGGCTTGGCCTGTCGGCCACTGTGCGGTCGGACAGCGCAGCCCTCGGCAAGACGATCGCGACGGCCTATCTGGCGACGCGCGCCAATGACGGCCGGGCGACGGCCCAGGTCGCCTATCCGGACGGCACGCTGCCTGGCCAGTACCAAAGGACGCCGGGTGTTGTGGCCGCCGTGCTGCCGAATTGGGGCTTGGTGACGCCGTTGGTGATGACATCGGTCAACCAGTTCACGGTGGCAAAACCCCCGGCGATCGGCAGTCCCGAGTGGATCGCGGCCTATAACGAGGTGAGGACGCAAGGGTGCCTGGCGTGCCTTCGGACCGCGGACGAGTCGCAGTTGAGCCGATTCTGGTCCGATATCGCCGGCACGCAATTGCCGCCTGGTCACTGGCTGACGATCCTGGACGATTTGGCGACGGCGCGAGGCCTGAGCACGCTGGAGAGCGCGCGGCTGACGGCGCTGCTCGGCGTCTCGGTCGGGGATGCCAGCATCAAGAGTTGGGACGTGAAATATCGTGAGGGCGACCTAACCTGGCGGCCCTACACCGCCATCACCCAATGCACAATGACGACCTGCGGGGTGGCGGGCGACCCGAGCTGGACGTCGCTGTGGGCATCGCCGCCGTTTCCCGGCTACGTCTCCGGGCACAGCGCGTTCAGCGCCGCGGCCGCGGCGGTGCTTGCGGACTACTTTGGCGACAACACCTCGTTCTGCTCGATGGCGGACCCCCATTCCGGGTTCGCGGGCTCCGTGACACGTTGTTTCACGAGCTTCTCGCAGGCCGCGGCGGAGGCGGGGGAGAGCCGGATTCTGGGCGGGATCCACTTCGCGTTCGACAACGTCGCGGGCCTGGCGCTGGGACAGGAGATCGGTAACTTCGATTTCGCGAACGCCTTCACGATCGTGCCAGAGCCCGGCTCGTTGATGCTGCTGGCGACGGGTATCTTGGTGCTGGGCCTGCGGCGCCGGGCGCATTGCGGCCCGGTTCGGCACGCCTGAAGCCCGGCTCGTTCGTCGAATTGGCTTTTGGCTTGACTGTCAACTTCAATAACTATTACCCTAACTGAATGGATTCTTTGGACGACGCGCCGGCTGATCCTCGACCCGACTGGGCTCGCTTGCTGCCCCAGGACGTTTTTGCGGAGATTATTCGGGTTTTGCGTGCTGGTTTGCCGCCTCCGGTTTTTGATGAGCCGGAGGCGTGGGCTCAGCGTGATCAGGTGGCGATGGATGGGGTGGGGTCGCTGCGGCCAGGGAATGCCGTGGAGGCTCGGTTGGCGGCGGAGTTCGTGACGGCGGATGCGTGTGCCTTGGACTGGTTGCGGCAGGCGCAGGTGCATCGAGGGGACTTCAAGGTATCGCAGCGGTTTACCGCTCAGGCCATGCGCATGATGCGGGAGTCCAAAGGTGCGCTGAATTTGCTGCTGCGGTTGCAGGCGTCTCGGCGGAAGGCTGTTTCGGCTCGGCCCGTTGGGGGGATGGGGTTGAGCGTTGAGGCTCGGGGGTTGTGGGAAGCGGCGCCTTCGGTTGGGGATCGGCGACTTCATTAGCGGGGTGGGTTGGCGACTCCCTTTCCCCGGCTCTCTCCCCTGGCACCTCCCACAGGGAGAAGGGAGACGTCTAGTAGTTTTTGCTTGCCTCGTTAATCAGATTAACTGTAATCTTGTTTTATGGATAGATCAAATAACGCTTCGGCCGATGCTTCAGCGGATTGGGCTTGTTTGCTGCCTCGGGAGGTTTTTGGCGAGGTCATCCTGATCTTGCGGGCGGGATTGCCGCCGCCGGAATTGGATGAGCCTGAGGTGTGGGCCGGGCGGGATCGGGTGGCGATGGCGGCGGTGGCATCGTTGGCGCCGGCGACTGCGGCGGAGGGTCGGCTGGCGGCTCAGTTCGTGGCGGCGGACGCGTATGGGATGGATTGCTTTCGGCTGGCGCAGGTGTCGCGGCGGGAGCCGGATGTGGCGCGGAAGTGTGCGGCCCAGGCCATGGCGATGATGCGGGAGAGCAAGAGCGCGTTGGGGATGCTGCTGCGGGTGCAGGCGGTTCGGCGCAAGGTTGCGGAGAGTGAGCTGGCGGCGAAGCAGGCGGATTGGGTGGAGCGCGCTGCGATGGATCTGATGGCGGAGGCTATGGGCATCAAGGTGGCCGTTGCCGATGACCCGGAGGTTGTGCGGAAAACTGGACAGACGTTCTACAGCGAGAATGAGCGGCGAAAAATAAGGCGTGAGACAAGGGTGGGATTTGAGGAGTGTGTTCGCCCTCCCTCCGGCCCCCTCCCACAAGGGGCTGGGGACACGTTTGAGTTGATTGCCGAAAGAGATGGATTTTAAAGGCTCCGTCTTTGACGGGTTCAGGGCAGCGCCCTGGCCTTACCCGGCACCCACAAGCCCAAGCGCGAACTCGGCGGCGTCGAAAGGGCGGAGGTCGCCCGCCTGTTCGCCGACGCCCACGGCATGCACGGGGAGGCCGAAGGCTTCGGCGAGGGCGACGACGATGCCGCCGCGGGCCGAGCCGTCGAGTTTGGTGACGATGAGGCCGGTGATCTCGACCATTTCCTTGAACACGCGGACCTGCTGGACGGCGTTCTGGCCGGTGGTTGCGTCCAGTACTAGCACGATCGAGTGGGGGGCGGTGGGATCGACCTTGCGGATGACGCGGATGATTTTTCGAAGTTCCTCCATCAGCACCGACTTGTTGTGAAGGCGGCCGGCGGTGTCGATCAGGAGGATGTCGGCTTTTTCGGCTCGGGCGCGGGTGAGGGCGTTGAAGGCGAGGCCGGCGGCGTCGGAGTTGGGGGGTGCGGAGATGACCTCGCAGCCGGCGCGGTCGCCCCAGATCTGGAGCTGCTCGACGGCGGCGGCCCGGAAGGTGTCGGCGGCGACGAGGATGGGGCGCAAGCCTTGCTCGCGGTAGGTCTGGGCCAGTTTTCCGATGGTGGTGGTTTTGCCAGTGCCATTGACGCCGACCATGAGCACGATTTGGGGTTTGTGGCTGCGGTCGAGGGTGAGGGGAACGGCGACGGGGGCAAGGATGGCGGTGATTTCATCGGCGAGGGTCTTTTTTATCTCCTCGTCGGTGATTTCGGCGCCGAACCTGGTGCTGCGGAATCTTTCGATGATGCGGGCGGCGACGGTGGTGCCGAGGTCGGCGGTGATCAGGAGTTCCTCGAGTTCCTCGAGCGCTTCCTCGTCAAGCCGGCGTTTGGTGAAGACCGCGGTGATGCCGGCGAGTTTCTGGCTGCTGCGGGTGAGGCCCTGCTTGAGCCGGGTGAAGAAGCCGCCCAATGCCATCAGACGGACTCCGCCATCAAGGTCGGCTCCGCGAGGAGGCCGCGGTCGGTGGTTCCGGTGACGCGGGCGGTGATCAGGGTGCCGGGGGTTGCGGGGCGGGTGAGTTGGACGGGGGAGAAGTGCTCACAATGGCCGGTGGTTTCGGTTTCGACGACCGTTCGGATGGTTGTTCCGAGCTGGCCTGCGAAGAATTCCTGGGCTGAGCGGGTGCCGGTCTGGCGCAGGGTGGCGGCGCGACGCTTGCGTAGTTGCACGGGGATTGCGGGCATCCGGGCGGCGGGGGTGCCGGGGCGCTCGCTGTATGGGAAGACGTGGAGGAAGGTGAGTTTGTTTGCCTCCACGAAGTTCAGCGTTTCCGCGAAGAGGATTTCGGACTCGGTTGGGAAGCCGGCGATGAGGTCGGCGCCTATCGCGATGCCGGGGCGGAGGGTGCGGGCTCGGGCGATGACGGCGGCGGCGTCGGCGGTCAGGTGGCGGCGCTTCATGCGCTTCAGGATGAGGTCGCTGCCCGATTGCAGGGACAGATGCAGATGAGGCATCAGGCGGGGTTCCTCGGCGATCAGTTGCCAGAGATCGGCATCGATGGCGGCGGGGTCGATGGAGGACAACCGCAGCCTGGGCAGGTCGGGGACCAAGGCGAGCAGGCGGCGGACCATCTGGCCGAGTTTTGGCGCGCCGGGGAGATCTGGGCCGCCGTAACTCGCGATGTCGACGCCGGTGAGGACGATCTCGTGGTAGCCGCTGGCGACCAGGGTGCGGGCCTGGGCGACGATGGCGCCGATCGGGACGGAGCGGTTGGGGCCGCGGCCGAACGGGATGATGCAGAAGGTGCAGCGGTGGTCGCAGCCTTGCTGGACCTCGACGAAGGCGCGGGCGCGGCCGGCGAACTCGGTGACGAGGTGGGGGACCGTTTCGCGGGCGGCCATGATGTCGCTGACGGCGCCAGGGGCGTTTGGCAGCCAGCTTTCGGGTTGGAGCTTTTCGAGGTTGCCGAGAACGCGGGTGACACCGGGGAGGGTTTTCCAGGCGTCGGGGTTGATTTGGGCCGCGCATCCGGTGACGACGATGTTGGCGTCGGGGTGCTCGCGGTGGGCGCGGCGGATGGCCTGGCGGGCCTGGCGCTCGGCTTCGGCGGTGACGGCGCAGGTGTTTATTACGACTGTGTTTTTGAGGTTGGCGGCGTGGCCGCGGATGATTTCGGATTCGTAGGTATTAAGGCGGCAGCCGAAGGTGAGGATTTCGAGGGTCATGCGGGGAACCGGGCGAGGTCGATCTCGCCGGTGAAGGTGGTGGCGGCAGGGCCGGTCATCCAGACATGGTTGTCGGGGCGCCACTCGATTTCGAGAATACCGCCGTCGAGGATGATGTCGGCGCGACGGTTGGCGAGGCCGCGGCGGTGCGCGTTGACCAGGGCGGCGCAGGCGCCGGAGCCGCAGGCGAGGGTGAGGCCGGCGCCGCGTTCCCAGACGCGCAGGCGGATCCGGTCGGGCGTCCTTATTTCCACAAAGCCGATATTGGCGCGATCGGGGAATTCTTCGCGGTGTTCGAGCTGGGCGCCGATGGCGGCTATGGGAACGGCGGCGATGTCGGGCACGAAGAAGGTGACGTGCGGGTTGCCCATCGAGCAGGCGGCGGGGTCGGACAGGCCGTCGGCGTTCAGCAGCAAATGCAGGGTGTCCATTTCGTGGCTCAGCGGGATCTCAGCCCAGCCGAGCTGGGGCGGGCCCATGTCGACGCGGATGCGACCGTCGGGGAGGCAACGGGAAAGAAGGTCACCGGCGATGGTGCGGATGGTGAATTCCTCGCCGCCGGATTGTCCAGACAGCAGATCGACCACGCATCTTGTCGCGTTGCCGCAGGCGCCGGCCTCGGAGCCGTCGGGGTTGCGGATCCGCATGAACACGTCGGCGCTGGGGGCGGTCGGTTCGATGGAGATCAACTGGTCGCAACCTATGCCGGTGCGGCGGTCGGCGATGGCGGCAGCGAGGGCTGGCGTTAGGCCGAGTGGTGCCTGGCGCTCGTCGAACACGACGAAATCGTTGCCGCAGCCGTGCATCTTGGTGAACCGGACGTTCATGGCGGTGCTTATATGGGGATGATGGGGAGCGGCATAGGCGCGTGCTTGCGTCGGTGGGGCGGGGCGGTTATATCCCGCGCCTTCGTCTGTGGACCGGGCCTGGAATGGGCATGCCCGGCCGCGACGCCCGCTTGCCCGCCATCCGGCCGGCCGATGCGGGACACCGTAAGGAGTTCAAAATGCCCAAGATGAAGACCAAGTCGTCGGTCAAAAAGCGGTTCAAGATCACCGCGACCGGCAAGGTGATGGCCGGGCCGGGCAAGAAGCGCCACAATCTGTCGGCGCGCACGCAGAAGGCCAAGCGGCAGAACCGCGGCAGCCAGACACTGACTCACGCTGACGGCATCACCGTCAAGCAGTGGGCCCCCTACGGCATCGCGTGAGGGAG
>JAYTTA010000430.1:0-4263 GCA_043745345.1 Acetobacteraceae bacterium
ACCGGCATCCGCAAGCAGATCGGCCAGGCCATGCAGTCGGTGTTCGAGCAGGACTACGTCACCGTCTCACCCGTCAAGGACGAAGCCGCCCTCCAATTCGTCGGCAAGGACCTCAAATCCTCCATCGCCGAACTCGAAAAACGCATGAGAGCCGCCGCCGCCGACCTCGAATTCGAAACCGCCGGCCGCATCCGAGACGAAATCCGCCGCCTCGAAGCCCTCGACCTCGGCCTCACTCCACCCCCTAGCGCCACGCCCCGCAACAACAAGCGCGACTGGATGCCCGAGCCGCTAGGACCCGGAGGCGGAGGCTACGACCCAAGCAAACGCAAAGGCTCCAAGAAAAGAAAGTAAGCATGGGCTCTCCCTCCGCGGGCATTCCAACTGGCCCAAGCAGGCCAGTCGAAACCTTCGCCCGCTACGCCCAAATCCGCCGGGGGTATGGGATTGCCCCGGTTGGTGGCCACGCTGAAGCTTTTGCCAGAGGTATCCCTAATGCCCAAAAGTCGTCTGCCTTAGTCACCTGAGTTTCGCCGTCAGATGGTTGATCTGGTCCGTGCTGGCCGATCACCCGAGGACCTTGCCGCGGTGTTCGGCGCCTAGCGTTGCGCCGCCAGCGCATCCCGACGCCATGGCGGTGGCAATCTGGCAGGTTATGCACGGCAGCGGGAAAACCGCTTAAAACCCCAGCTCCACCCCAACCCCATACCCAGAAGCCAACTTCCCCAACGCCGCCCAAGTGGAATCCTCAACCGGAATCCCACCCTTCCCGCGCTCAAGCTCTTTCCGGTGCTCGATCTCCCCAGGATAAAGCACCTCCGAAAACCCCTCGGCCGGCGGCGTCGATTTCAGGTAATGCGCGAACTCGGTAACCTCCGCTTTGAACGTTTCCAGGTCCCGAAACGCCGAGACCTTGAACACCGCCATGAAGCACCCGTCATTATGCCGCCCGGTCGGCTCCACCCCGTACCCCAGCCCGGTCAGCAGCCCCGCGAAAATCTCCACCATCGTGCCCAGCCCGTAACCCTTGTAACCTTCCGTCCCGCCCAGCGGCAGCAGCGCCCCATCGGGCTTGAACAGCTTGGGATCGGTCGTCGCGCGCCCCTCGCCATCGATGATCCAGCCCGCAGGGACCTGCTGGCCGCGCGCCACCGCCAGGCTGATCTTGCCCGCCGCCACCGCCGAGGTCGCCATATCGAGGAATAACGGACCCTCCAGATTCGAGGGCACCGCGAACGAGATCGGGTTGGTCCCCAGCCGTGCCTTGGCTCCGCCATACGGCGCCACATGCTTCGGGCTGCGGCCACTATCGGCGGTGATCATCGCGAAGAATCCCTCCCGCGCCGCCATCAGCGGATACGAAGCCAGCCGGCCGATATGCCCCTGCCGGAACACCGTCGCCGCCGCCAGGTTCTGCGTCCTCGCCTTCTCGATGGTCAGCTTCATCGCCCGCTCGGTCGCGACGTAGCCGAAGCCCCAATGCCCGTCGATCACCGTCGTCGTCGGGCTTTCCTGGGTGATCACCCACGGCGCGCCAGGCACGATATGGCCGACCTTCACCCGGTCGATATAGGACGGGATCTGGATGATCCCGTGGCTGTCATGCCCCGCCAGATTGGCCTCGATGCAGTGCCGCGCGATGATCTCCGCCTCCTCCGCCGGCGTGCCAGCCGCCTCCAGCAGCACCCGCGCGATCCGGTTAAGGCGTTCGGCCGTTAAAATCGGCATGGCGTTTCCCCTTATTCCCTCACCGATGATGCGGCCACGGTTTGGCGCCGACAATAGCTCTGCTAGGCTTCCCCCAACCAGGAAGCACCATCCATGAAACAAAGCATCGCCATCGGCCTCGGCATAACCGAATTCCCGTTCTCCGGCGCCCGGGCGTTCTGGCGCTGGGTTGACCTGTGTGAGCAAGGCGGCATCGACAGCCTGTGGCAGACCGACCGGCTGATCTCGCGCGAGCCGATCCTGGAATGCATGACCATGCTGGCCGCCGTCGCCGGCCGCACCAAACGCATCAAGTTCGGCGTCAACGTCGTCTCCCTCGCCATGCGCGATCCGGTCCTGTTGGCCAAGCAATGCGCCACCATCGACGTTCTATCGGATGGCCGCCTGCTGCCAGGCTTCGGCATCGGCAGCCCGCGCGGCCCCGAATGGACCGCCTTGCACCTCGACACCACCACGAGGGGCCGCCGCACCGACGAAGCCCTCGAAATCATTTCTCGGCTTTGGAGCCAGGACAGCGTCGATTTCGAGGGTCGCCACAACAAGCTCACCGGCGCCTCCATCTCCCCCAAACCAGTCCAAAAAGAACTCCCGATCTGGATCGGCGGCGCCTCTGAGGCCGCCATTCGCCGCACCGCCAGATACGGCACCGGCTGGCAGGGCGGCCCCGAAACCCCAGCCCAGATCGCCCCCATCATTGCCGGCATCCGCGCGGCCTCCCTGGCGGCCGGCCGGCCGATCGACGAGGACCATTACGGCGCCGCCTTTCCCTTCCACTTCGGCCGAGCGAACGACCCCGGCATCGCCCGCACTATGGAGGCCTTCAGAAAACGCACCGGCCAGGAGGCCGAGGACTACTTCGCCATCGGCAACGCCCAGACAATCCTGGAACGGATAGAAGCCTACATCGAAGCCGGCGCCCAAAAATTCATCCTCCGCCCGATGGCCCGCGACGACGACGGCATGATGGCCGAGACCCGAAAGATCATCGACGAAATCCTGCCGAGAGTTGCCGCCCGGTGGCCCAAGCCCGCCAAAGCCGCTTGAACGAGGAAAAAAAAGATGCAGGTCGGAATCCACCTTCCCCAGATCGGCCGTAAGGCCACGCCCGACGCCATCCGCCGGGCCGCCATCCAGGCCGAGGAGTTGGGCTTCGATGACATCTGGGTCAGCGAGCACATCATCATCCCCGTTGGTGCGTCCTACCCACCATCGCCGATCTTCTATGATCCCGTGCTGAGCCTGACCTGGGCGGCCGCCTTCACCCAGCGGGTCCGCCTCGGCACCACCGTCCTCGTCCTGCCGATGCGCCACCCGCTACCCCTGGCAAAAGAACTCGCAACCTTGCAGCTCCTGTCAGCGGGTAGATTAATCCTCGGCGCCGGCGTCGGCTGGATGGAACCGGAATTCGCCGCCCTCGGCATCCCGTTCAACGAACGCGGCCGCCGCATGGACGAAGGTATCGCCATGATGCGCGCCGTCTGGACCGAGGACCCGGTGACCTTCCCGACAAAGTATATCGACGCCGACATCGAAAACATGCGGATGCGCCCGCATCCCCCCTTCATCCCGATCTGGATCGGCGGCGGCTCCGACCCCGCCATTGCCCGAGCGCTGAAACACCAAGGCTGGCACGGCACAAGAACCACGCCCGAAGAAGCCCCCGCCATCGTCAAACGCCTCCGCGCGATCCGACCCGACCCCGAATTCATTATCTCGCTCCGCGCCAGCTGGGACGGTGAGAACGAGGAAGAACTCCGCACCCGGATGCAGGGCTACGCCGACGCCGGCATCCAGCATCTGATGCTCGAACCGACCGAACGCGACATCGAAGGCTGGCTTCGCAACGTCGAACGCATCGCCCGCGTGCGAGGGAAAACCACATGACCGAACTGACAACTTTATTCGCCGGGCTGACCTTTCCCGAAGGCCCACGCTGGCACCATGGCCGCCTGTGGTTCTCCGACTTCTACTCCCACCGCGTGCTGGCACTCGACCAGACCGGCACCGCGGAAACAATCTGCATCGTCCCCCAACAGCCCTCCGGCCTGGGCTGGCTACCTGACGGCTCTCTCCTGGTCGTCTCCATGCTCGATCAAAAACTGATGCGCTGGCACACCGGACAAATAACGCAATACGCCGACCTCTCAGCCCACGCCACCGGTCCCTGCAACGACATGGTGGTGGACGCGAGCGGCCGTGCCTACGTCGGCAACTTCGGCTTCGACCGCAGCATGGGCGAGCCCGAGCGCACCACCTGTCTGATCCGCGTCGACCCCGACCAAAGCGTCCACATCGCCACCGAGGACCTGCTATTCCCCAACGGCACCGTCATAACCCCAGACGGCAAGCGCCTGATCATCGCCGAAACAATTGGGCAGTCCCTAACAATCTTCGACATAGACCCCGACGGCAACCTCGCCAACCGAGGCGTCTTCGCCGCATTCCCAGACATGTTCCCAGACGGCATCTGCCTCGACGCCGAAGGCGCCATCTGGTTTGCCAACCCCCGCAAAGGCTACGTCGCCCGCATCTTCG
>JAYTTA010000431.1:0-16080 GCA_043745345.1 Acetobacteraceae bacterium
GTCTTCCTGCGCGATGAGCCGTTCCCCGTCTACCGGCTGTTCCTTGCTGGCGCCGGCGTGGTGATGGCGCTGGCGATCTGGCAGTTGCTGGAGCGCACGCGGCTCGGCTTGGTGATCCGCGCGACCAGCCAGAACGCCGAGATGGTGCACGCGCTGGGGGTCGATGTGAACTTGGTGCGCTCGGCGACCTTCGGCATCGGCTGCGGATTGGCCGCACTCGGCGGCGTGCTGGCGGCGCCGCTGGTGACAGCGTCGCTCGGCATGGCGGCGAACGCCATCATCGACGCTTTCGTCATCGTCATCATCGGCGGCATGGGCAGCTTTCCGGGATCGTTGATCGCCGCGCTGCTGGTCGCGTTCGTGCAGGTCTTCGGCACCTACTACCTGCCCGATCTCGCCATCGCCGCGATGTACCTGCTGATGGTGCTGGTGCTGGTGATCCGTCCCGGCGGCCTGCTCGGCAAGGAGGCCTGATCGCGTGCGCGCCGCCGGGCCCTTCCTGCTCGCGGCTCTGGTGCTGGCGGCGGCACCCCTGGGGCTGCCGCTGTTCGCCATGACGCTGTTGACCGAGGCGTTGATCCTCGGCCTGCTCGCCATGAGCCTCGACCTGATGGTTGGCTACACGCGGCTGATCAGCTTCGGACATGCCGCGGCCTATGGGCTCGGCGCCTACGCGTCCGGCTACCTGCTGCTGCACACGTCGTGGCCGCTGCCGTTCGCGGTGCTGGCGGCGTCGCTGCTGACCGGGCTGGTGGCGATCGGCGTCGCCTGGGTGTGCACCTTGGCGACCGGGGTTTCGTTCTCGATGCTGACCCTGGCCTTCGCGCAGCTGCTGTATGCGGTCGCATTCAAATGGACCAGCGTGACCGGCGCCTCCGACGGGCTGGCGGGCATACCGCGGCGGGCCGGGCCGTTCGGCATGACCATCCTGCAGACCAAGAACGGCTTCTACTACCTCGTGCTGATCTGCCTGCTCGGCTCGTTCGCGCTGTGCCGCGCTCTGGTCAGCTCACCATTCGGCGCGGTGCTGCGCGGCATCCGCGAGAACGAGGCCAAGACGCTGTCGCTCGGCTACAACGTCCGGCTCTACAAGATCGGCGTGGTCGCGTTGTCGTTCGCGCTTGGCGGACTGGCGGGCGCGCTGTATGCGCCGTTTGCCGGCTTCGCCAACACGGAACTGTTGTTCTGGCTGTTCTCCGGCCAGGTGCTGATCATGGTCATCGTCGGCGGTCAGGGCACCCTGGTCGGGCCGATCCTCGGGGCCGCGTTCTTCATGCTGCTGGAGCATGTGCTTAGCGCCTACACGGAATCTTGGGCGCTGTTCTTCGGGCTGATCTTCATCGGCTTCGTGATGTTCGCGCCCGCCGGGATCTGGGGCTTGCTGACCTCGCGCCGGGCCCGGGCCTGACCGGATGGCGCTGTTGGAGCTGGACGGCCTTACCAAGCGCTACGGCGGCCTAACTGCCGTCAACGCGGTCAGCATGCGCGTGCAGGCGGGCGAGGTGAGGGCGGTGATCGGCCCCAACGGCGCCGGCAAGACCAGCCTTTTCCATCTCATCACCGGCGTGGTCCGGGCCAGCGCCGGCGAGGTCCGCTTCGACGGGCGGAAGCTGACCGGGCTTTCTTCGTACCAGGTCTGCCAGGCAGGCCTGTCGCGAACCTTCCAGCTCACCGCGTTGTTTCCCGAAATGACCGCGCGGCAGAACGTCCGGCTGTCCGCACAGGCGCGGCTGACGCGGCGTTGGCAGCCCTATGGCGGCAGAAACGTGTTCGCGGAAGCCGGCCGGTGCGGCGACGAGGCGCTGGAACGGCTAGGCCTGACCGGCGTCGCCGGCCGCCTGGCCGGGCTGCTGTCGCATGGCGACCAGCGGCTGCTCGAAGTTGCGATGGCGGTGGCGCAGCAGCCAAGGGTGCTGCTGCTGGACGAGCCGACGCAGGGCCTCTCGGTCGAGGAGACGCTGTCCGCGGTCGAGACCCTGTTCGACCTCCTGGCCGACGGGCGACTGACCGTGCTGCTGGTGGAGCATGACATGGAGGTGGTTTTCCGTCTGGCACACAGGATCACCGTGCTGCACCGCGGCAGTGTCATCGCCGACGATGTCCCCGAAGTGGTCAAGGCCGACCCCGCGGTGCAAGCGGCTTATCTCGGCGGCTATGAGGAATGCTGAGGATCGACGGGCTGAACACTCATTTCGGCGCCAGCCACATCCTGCACGGGGTCGATCTGGTGGTGCCGCGGGGACGCATCTGCGCGGTGCTCGGGCGCAACGGCGTCGGCAAAACGACGACCGTGCGCAGCATCATGGGCCTGGCGCCGTCGACGTCGGGCAAGGTGCTGCTGGACGGGCAGGACATCGCCGGCTGGCCGCCGCATCTCGTGGCGCGCGCCGGCGTCGCCTATGTGCCCGAGGGCCGGCTGATCTTCCCCGACCTGACCGTGCTCGAAAACATCCGGATCGGCGAGCGCAAGCCGGCAAGATCCTGGCCGATCGACCGACTGATGCAACTTTTTCCATCCCTGCGCGAACGGTCCGGCAACCGGGGGTCGCAGCTGTCGGGCGGCGAGCAGCAGATGCTGGCGATCGCCCGCGCGCTGGTCAGCGATCCGCGGCTGGTGCTGCTGGACGAGCCGAGCCAGGGCCTGGCGCCGCTGGTGGTGCGAGAGTTGGCGTCGGTAATCCGCCGGCTGTGCCAGGAGGGCGTCACCATCCTGCTGATCGAGCAGAACATGAAGCTGGCCGAGGCGGTCGCCGACGAGCTGCACATCATGGTCAAGGGCCGCGTGGTCTACGGCGCGACGCCCGCCGTGTTCCGCGCCGAGGAAGCTGAAATCCGCAACCGCTACCTGACGGTGTGAGGCGCTCCCAGCCGCATCATTCGTATCGTTGGTTTTCTAACAATACACGACAGTTGTTGCGAGTTACCGCGTAAACGGCGCACACTTGCCAACGGTGTGGCAACGACAACCGGGGATGGAGCGCAAGATGGTTTCGGCGACCGACATGCAGGCCGAATGGGTTTCGCGCGTATTGGGCTGCAGCGCTGCCGCCATGCCCATCGTCGTGCCAACCAACGGCGGCGGGATGGCCGGCTGGGACACGGCACGGATTACCGCGCTTGCCTCCTTGAAGGCGTTGGAGAACGCCTTTCGTGGCATGAAGCAGCCGCAATCGGACCCGGCCGTCATCCTGCTGCGCGCCATCCAGGCCAATCTGACCGCCAAGCCATCGACCCCGGCGCAGGTGCGGGAACTGATCAGCTATCTCGGCACCGACAGCATCATCCAGGAGGCTGAAATTCCCAATGGGTTCGGCTTCAAGGTCGAGTTGCGCCGTCCGCTGCTAACAGCGCTGGCAGCGCTGAAGCATGAGCAGGACGCGGCCGGAAAGGCGCTGCCATGAGCGTCACCACCAGCCTGCCGGATGCCGGCCACGGACCAGTCGGCCAGCTCAACACCCTGAGCAACCATGGCGCAGTGATCAGTACGACTCCGGTGAAGTTACCGGTCAAGCCGCCCGAACCAACGCCGCGGCAGATCACCTGGGCCCTGAAACCAACCTGGAACGTTGGCGAGGAAATCACCAAGGAGGCGCTGGGCCTCGGCGTCACCGCCGGCGACAACAACGCGGCGCTGACCAGCCCGGTCGTCGCCAAGCTGGCCAAGGGCGGCATCACCGTGACCGTCACGGCGGAGGCGCCGGCCGCCGGAGGCTTCGCGCGCGCGATGCGAAGCGAGATCGTGACCATCGACAAGCTGCCGACGACAATCACCTGGAGGGCGCCGCTGGCAGTGGCGCTGGACACGCAGCTGACCGCCACCCAGCTCAACGCCATTCCCGACCCGTTGGGCCTTGCGCTGGCCTACGCGCCCAAGGCGACCGACCGCGCGACGCCGGCCGGCAAGCTGGTCCTGACCGTCAGGTTCGCGGGCAACGACGCCCAGCTCGCCAAGGACGCCAGCGTGTCGCTGACCGTGGTCGCGACCCGCGACCTGGCGACGACGCTCGGCTCGGAGATGATGCTGCAGGGCCGGGCGTTCGACGTCAGCAAGCTCGACCGGAAGGCGCAGGCCGCGCTGTTGCTGTACACCGCCGACCCGCCGGGCGCCGGCAAGGTGCAGGCGACCAAGATCATGAAAGAGGTGGACGGCCTGACTGGGCCGGAGCTGATGAAATACATGGACGACCTGATCGACTCCAAGACGAACCCCGCCAACAAGTGGGTCAACGACAAGACGCCGTCCGGCATCAAGGACAAGGTGTTTCCCAACGTCATCTGGAAGCTGCCGAACGGCCTGAAGGTCCGTTACAAGCCGAAGGGCGACGGCGGCAGCCGGGGCGACACGCCGATGTTCTGCATCGAGGGCATCAAGGATGGCACCGACTTCAAGGACGATCAGACATCGGTGGCGTTCAAGGTGATGCCGAACGGCGACCCTGGCCCGAAGGGACCGGGGGACATGGTGCAGACCTATGACCGGAACGCGGGTCTGGTCTCGGCGCTCGCCGCGACCCAGTACAACGATGCGGCCTGCGGCCTGACGCACCTGGCCTGCACCCGGGTGGCCGACCAGGTGATCACCTGGGCCGGCCCCGGTCCGATCGATGTCGGCACCGCGCTGACCGTGCTGCATCTCAACGCGACGGCGCTGGGCGGGGTGGTGCCGACCTATAGGGACAGCAACAAGCAGCCGGTGGCGGCGGGCCAGTCCCTGGCCGGCGGCGACCACGTCATCACGGCGCTGGCGGCCGAGACGCTGCGCTACAAGGCCGGCACCAAGCCCGTCACCCTCACCATGAAGCGCAAGCCGCAGGACCTGAAATGGACCGGTCCGGCCAAGATGTTCGCCGACTACGACCCGGGCAAGAAGGACGTCTCGGTGCTCGGCGACCCGGTGCTGAGCTTCACGCTAGCCGGCAACCTGGTGGACCCGACCGTGGCGCTGTCCCGCGGCGCCAACCTGGACCTGATCGTGCGGTCCGCCTTGACGCCCGAGTACGAGGCCGGCGAGGCCACCGTAAAGGTCACGGTCGAGAAGCAGGAATGGGAGATCGAGTGGGAAAATCCGCCCGCGATCGTCGAGGGGGAGGCGCTGACCGCGACCGGGCACCTCAACGCCACCGCCGAGGGTGCCACGACGCTGGAATATTCGGATCAGCAGGGCAACAAGATTAAAGCCGGCAGTACTTTGACCATCGAGGACTTCGGCGACGGCGAAAATACCAGTGCCGGCCAGGAGCAGGATCTGACCGTGACCATCAAGGCGAGCCAGATCTACAATTCGACCTCAAGGACGGTGAAGATCATGGTGCTGCCGAAACCAAAGGCTGCCACGAAGGCGAAAGTGACCAAGCCGCCGGCGAAGGGCAAGAAAAAAGGTGGCCAATGATGCCGGTGGACATGGACCGCCTGCTCGAGCAGGAGATGCTGATGCTGACCCCGGCCGCCAGCCGCTTCGACACCGGCCGCTTCGACACCGGCGCGGTGGCGGCGGGACTGGCCGGCATCGGCTTTCCATTTCAGGACGACGAGAAGCCGTCGCGCTTTCTGATCTGTTCCGACGAAGAATCCCGTCAGCATTTCCAGGCGGCGTTGCGGGCCGACCCGATGGGCCGGTATCCGCGGGTGGTCCGGGTCGATGTCGGCGCCGACCGGTTGCTAGTATGGCCGGCGAGCTATCACCCGGCGCTGCGCGAGGTGTCGCGGCAGGTGCTGGAATGGCTGATCACGCTTTCAAATGCGACCATCGTCAACGAGGACGACGTCGATATGGCGGATTCGCCAGCGGCGAAGTAGTCTGAGCTGAAGCCGCATGCTTCCTTGAGTATGCCGGCTTTCATTAATACAGCAGCCGGGTGGCCTCCGCGAGGTCCTCGGCCGAAAGGCGAGGGTTGGCAGGTGCCGGGCCCAGTCCGAGCAGGTAGTGCACGGCCCGCAGCCCTTTGCTGTCAGATTCCTGCGGGTTTGCGCCGGCTTCGAGCAGCAGCCGGATCGTTGGCAGGGAGGCGTTGGCCGCGGCATGCGTTGCTGCAGTTGCGCCCAGGTCCATGCGGCGAAAATATACGGCCAACGCGTCGCGCGCGTGCTCGAACACGGCTTGGGTCCGAGCCTGGACACGCCTGTTGCCCAGCGGCAGATAGGATCAGATGAAATAAGGCGGAGCGGCCATCCGCGTCGGCGCCTCGGCGAGTAGGCGTCTCGGATCTAATCGGAGCGTCTCTGTGGCCAGGTTTTGGAAGCTGTAGAAGAGGTAGCGCATCGAGCTCACGAAATCGGTTCGCCAGTTGTGCGTGGGAGCCTCAGCCGCGTTCTCGAACGCCACCACCACCGCCTCTGGGAAACCCGGCAGGGAGCCACGGCCCCATCGGCATCCCGAGCGCGGCAGGAAGTTGCCCAGGTTGCTCCCGAGCTGCGGCCTGGTCGCTTCCAGAAGGTCGGGACGGCGCGCGAGAACGGCGCAGAGTATGACGTAGTATGCCGAGTCTTTGCCGTTCATTGAGACCGAGCGTAGTTGCTCGCCATGAACGCCACCGCGGCCTCATGATCCCAAATATCCTTAGACGGCAGCCGAGCCGGTGCGTCTCGCTCATGCCGTACGAGTTTGGAGGGCTTTTGTATGCGGGCAACCAATCCGGCCTCAGCTGCCGGGTCGCGTGCGAACCGAGCAAACGCGCCAAGATCAGTCTCTGCTCCTTCGAGAGCGGGGCAGTCGAGAAGCGGACCCGCGAGCTTGCCGAGTGCGGCAATCGCGCGGCGGAATGCCCCCTCTCGCCCGGGCAGCGCACGGCACGGCACCCGCAGCCAAGCGCTGTCCCCTTGCGGCGGGTAGGAGTTCTTCCGCCCGCAGAAGTCAAACCCATACGGGTCCACGTTCTCCATGATCAGGATCGTGTCTGTGCGGTGACGTGCCACGATGAACCGAACAAGAGGGTCGCTACTCGCCGCAGCGGCAGCGTCGAGGGCAGCCATGTCGCTGCCGAGTTTGCTTTCGGTTCGAGGCGAGGGTCCACGCCCATTGGGGATTGCGGCGTAACGCCGTACGGCTTCGGCCTCAACCTCTGCCAGGATTGGCTCGGCCTACGCCGGATCGGCCCAGGGCGAGGCCCAGCCTGCGGAGAAGGCGGTGACCAGGCGCTCGAAAGGATCGGACGAGCCAGGTTCCGAAGGCAGCCCGGCCGCGATACGGTTCCGGCCGGTCTGGATGAGGGCAAGTTTGGTAAGGCCCTGGTCGCTGGCGAAGGCCGACAGCGCCGAGACAAGCCGCAGAATAAAGGTGACGAGAATGGCGAAATATAGGCGCAGGGATCTTGGTATAACGCGAAGCTCGTTATACCAACGCCCTCAATTCCGACGCTGGCGATTGACTCGCATTCCCAACCGGATCGGAATCTCAGCCTGGATCAAAACTTCAGGACACCGGCATTGATCGAGCCTATAAAGTTTCATTTTATGTAAAGAACGATAAAGCTAGGCCGCAGGTCTGATCGGCAGGGATAATAATGCGACGTTCAACGTCGAAAACACCCTTGATGGCGCCGGCCCTGAGGGCGGCGCGGGTCTGGCCGATGTCGCGGGTGCGCAGGCCGAGTGCCGCCATTCTGGGTTCTCCGCCCATAGCCGATGGAGTGCTCGGGCCGTAGCGCTCGGCCAGCGCGCCTGCGGTCAGGAACAGGACCTTGGCGTCTCCAGCCGTCAACGCGACGCCGCCGGCGACCGGGTGCTGCACGCTTGCGCCGAACAGCCGCGCGAATGGGGCCGCGATCGCCTGCGGGTCGTCACAGCTGATCGCGAATTCGACGATGCCGGCTACCTCGTTGGCGTGGTGCTGCCATTCGTCGCGCCAGACCAGCTCCGGTGTGTAGTGGTGACAGAAGAACACCCGTCCGCCGGCGTGCGCGTCGTCGATGTTGACCACGCGGAAGCTCGCGTCCCGCGAACCCTCCGGCAGCGCCACCGGGCGGGAAAATTCACGGGGCTCGGATGCCGCCACGCCCAGCGCCCGCAACTTGTCAGCGAACTCACGGTCTGCGGAGGGTTTGAACACCAACCCGCCCAGTCCTGGCGGGCTGCCCCACAGCTCGGGTCTGGTGTCGCCGCGTCCGGGCTCGAAACCCAGCAGCTCCAGGTAGTCGGTGCCAAATATGGCGAGGTTGTTGCTCGATCCCAGCGTGTGGTGGCCGCGCGGGGTAAGCGTGAAGCCCAGCCGGCGAAAAGTTTCCGCCGCCTCATCGAGGCGGTCCAGGACATTGATCACGACGTGGTCGATGCGTGCCAGAAGATCGGTCATGTTCGGCCCCCAGGAGGATATGCGCCACATGCCGGCTAACATGCGGGGCCACCGCCGACAATGTGGCCGGCACGCGCATTTGCGACTTGCCATTGGGCCAAGAATAACCACGATCTTTGCATGGCTGATATCGACGATCCCCTGACCCTTCAGATTCCTGCCATTGCCCGCGCAAAACCGGATCCTGCCGGGCTTGCGGCGCTGGAGCGACAACTTGCGCGCGACCTCGAGCTACTGTGCCTGCCCCCCGCCAACTGGCCCGCCAAGGTCGCCGGACCGGGCGGCGCGCCGATGCTGGACGTCGCGGTGGTCGGCGCCGGCATGTATGGCATCGCCGCCGCGGCTGCGTTGATGCTGAAGGGTATCCGCAACATCACCTTGATCGACCGCGCTGCCGATGGGCAGGAAGGCCCGTGGATCACCTACGCCCGGATGCAGACGCTGCGCAGCCCGAAGCACCTGCCCGGCGTAGCGCTCGGCCTGCCGTCGCTGACGTTTCGCGCCTGGTATGAAGCCGGCTTCGGTGCGGTCGCGTGGGCCACGCTCTACAAAATCAGGAATGCCGACTGGCAAGCCTACCTGACCTGGCTGCGCCGCACCCTGGCATTGCCGGCACGAAGCGGAACCGAGGTGCTGGGCATCGTGCCGCGCGGCGACCATCTGGCCTTGTCGTTGTGCCGTGGCGACGCCCATTCCGAAGTCCTGGCCCGTCGCGTGGTGCTGGCGACCGGCCGTCCCGGCACCGGCGGCGCCCACCTGCCGCCCGGGATTGCTTCCTCCCTATGGCCGGACCGTGCCGCCCACAGCGAGGAGACGATCGATTTTGCCCGCCTGCGTGGCAAGGCGATCGCGGTGATCGGCGCCGGCCCGTCGGCCTGGGACAACGCGGCTACGGCGCTGGAGCACGGCGCCGCCCGCGTCGACATGTATGCCCGGCGTAGCGCGCTGCCGCAGATCAACAAGAACCGAGCCTCGGCCAATCGTGGTTTCTTCGAGGGCTGGGCCAGTCTGCCGCCCGCGGAAAAATGGCGGATGCTGACCTACCTCGACGATGTTCAATCGCCGCCGCCCCATGAGAGCATCCTGCGCACGCTGCGCCACCCCGGCTTTCGCATCCATCTCGGCACGCCGGTGCGGGCGGCGGTGTCGGACGGGACGGGTGTCGCGCTGACGCTCGGATCGGGAATCGTGGCAACTGCCGACTTCCTAATCCTCGGCACCGGCTTCTCGGTCAATGTCGCCGCCATCCCCGAGCTTTCCGCCCTCGCGCCGGCGATCGTGACCTGGGCTGACCGCTACACCCCGCCGGCCGGCCTGGAACGGCCCGAGATCGGTCGGTTTCCCTGGCTTGGCGACGGCTTCGAGCTTGTCGGGCGCGATGCCGAGGCGCCGGCCGGCCTGTCGCGGGTGCACCTGTTCAGCCATGCCGCCTTCGCCAGCCTTGGCGCCATCGCGTCGGACATTCCCGGCGTCTCGGCCGGGGCGGAGCGGCTGGCCCACGCGATCGCCGCGCATCTGTTCGTCGAGGATGTCGAGGACATCCGAACTCGACTGGAGGCATTCGCCGAACCGGAGCTGAAGGGAACGCCATTCTTCTTGCTGTAGGCAGTAAAAAGTATGAGGCTCTGCCCCATGCCCCGCCCCCACGTTCAAGCATTGGGGGCCGTCGCCCTCTGGACACCCCCGACTTAGTGGATGCGCCCCGGGGCGCTACCCCGGCGGGGTTTGGGGCAGAGCCGCATGTTTTCTCCCTGGCACCGAAGCCAGCAAAGCCTTCGTATAATCATGCGAAGGCGCCCCGAAGACCTGGGCCGCGGTGCCCTGCTCGACCACGACGCCGTCGCGCATTACTGCGATCCGGTCGCAGATGCGGGCCGCCACGCGCAGGTCATGGGTGATGAACAGAACCGACAGGCCGAGGCGCTCACGCAGCCCGGCCAACAGCTGCAGCACCTGGGCCTGGACCGAGACGTCGAGCGCTGAGACCGCCTCGTCGGCCACCAGCAGCTCAGGCCGCAGCGCCAGGGCGCGGGCGAGGCCGATGCGCTGGCGCTGGCCGCCAGAAAACTCGTGCGGAAAGCGTTGCATCGACTGGGGCGGCAGGCCGACGCTGGCGAACAGTGTTCGCGCCTGCTCCATGGCCTCGGCGCGGGGGGTGCCGTGTACCATCGGCCCTTGGGCCACGAGCTCGCCGGCGCGGCGACGCGGATTGAGCGAAGCGTAGGGGTCCTGGAACACCATCTGCACGCGCGGCGCCTGATCGCGCATGGCGCGGCGGGAAAGCCGGGTCAGGTCGATGCCGTCCAGGTTTATGCTGCCGGTGTCGGTGTCGAGCAGCCGCACGATGCAGCGTGCCAGGGTCGATTTGCCGGAGCCGCTTTCGCCGACGATGCCGAGCGTGCTACCGCGCGGCAGCGACAGGCTGACATCGGCGACGGCGCGGACCAGCCGGCCGGCTTTGCGGAACAGGCGGCGCTTGCCATAGGTTTTCGTGACACCTTCCAGCACCAGGATCGGCGGGCCGGGTGTTTTCCCGGGCTGATAGGCCGCGACCAACGGCGGCACCGCGGCGATCAGGGTTTTGGTGTAGGGATGCTGCGGGTTGTCGAGGATGTCGGCAGCTTTGCCCTGCTCGACGACGATGCCGTCCTGCATCACCGCGATCCGGTCGGCGATTTGCGCGACCACACCGAAATCATGGGTGATGAACAGCACCGCCATGCCGCGCCGGGCCCGCAGATCCTGGATCAGCGCGAGGATCTGCGCCTGGGTAGTGACGTCGAGCGCGGTGGTTGGCTCGTCGGCGATCAGCACGGCGGGTTCCAGCGCCAGCGCCATGGCGATCATCGCCCGCTGGCGCTGGCCGCCGGACAGCGCGTGCGGGTAGACATCGATCGTCGCCGTTGGGTCCGGGATGCGCACCTCGTCGAGCAGCGCCAGCGTGCGCGAGTGGATTTCCGAGCGCGAGAGATCGGTGTGGATTCGAAAACCCTCGCCGATCTGGTCGCCGATGGTGCGCAGCGGGTTTAGCGCGGTCATCGGCTCCTGGAAGATCATGGCGATGCGGGCGCCGCGCACCCGGCGCATCTCGGCCTCGGACAGGGATAGCAAATCCCGGCCAGCCAGCCGGATGACGCCGGCGGTCACATCGACGCCGGGCGGCAACAGGCGCATCACCGCGGCCGCGGTCATCGACTTGCCGGAGCCACTTTCGCCGACCACGCACAGGATCTCGCCGGCGGCAACGCTCAACGATACATCGTGCAGCGCGTGCGGACGATCGCTGCCCGGCGGTAGCGCCACCGTGAGGCCGGCGATCTCCAGCGCAAGTGGGGTCAAACCCGTCCCCGCAAGCGCGGGTTGAGCGCATCGTTCAGCCCCTGGCCGACCAGCGACACCGCCAGCACGGCGAGCAAGATGGCGACGCCGGGAATGGCGGAGACGTACCACTGCACCCGCAGCACGCCCTTGCCGGCACCGATCAGATTGCCCCACGACGCGATGTTTGGGTCGGACAAATTGAGGAAGGCGAGTGCGCTTTCGAGCAGGATCGAGGTCGCCATTACCACGCCGGCATAGACGATCACCGGCGGCAGTGCGTTCGGCAGCACCTCGAGGAACAGGATCCGCATGTCGCCCATGCCAAGCGTGCGGCAGGCCTCGACGAACTCGCGGTTGCGCAAGGTCAGAACCTCGGCCCGGGTCAGCCGGGCGGTGGCGGGCCAGGACACGAGGCCGATCGCCAGGATCACGGTTGTGATGTCGGAGCCGAACACCGCCACCAGCACCAGCAGCAGCAGGAAGTTTGGCAGGGTCTGGAACGCCTCGGTCAGCCGCATCAGCGCGTCGTCCACCCAGCCGCCATGGTAGCCGGCGAGCGCGCCGATGCCGATGCCGATGGTGATCGAGATCGCGGTGGCGATCACGCCGATCAGCAGGGAGATGCGCGCGCCGTGGAAGATCTGGGCCGCGATGTCGCGCCCGCTCGGATCGGTGCCGAGCGGGAAGCGCGGATTTGCGCCGGGCCATTGTAACGGCCGGCCCGCGAGACCGAGTGGATCGCCGGGATAGACCAGAGGTGCTGCCAGGGCGGCGGCCACGACCACGATCAGCAGCACCAGCCCGACCACCGCGGCGGGATTTCGCAGGTAGCGGCGGAAACCCGCCAAGCTATCCGCCGCCCTGAATGCGCGGATCGAGCCTTGCGTAAAGCAGATCAACCAGGAAATTGGCCAGAATGACCAGCAGTGCCGATACGAAGACGATGCCCAGCAGCGTGTTGAGGTCGCGTTGGACCACGGCCTCGTAGGCCAGCCGCCCAAGGCCCGGCAGCGCAAAAACGCTCTCCACCACCACCGAGCCGCCCAACATGGCGCCGACCTGCAGGCCGAGCAGCGTCACCATCGGCAGCAGGGCGTTGCGCAGCGCGTGGCGCACCACCACGCCGGTCTCGCCCAGGCCCTTGGCGCGGGCGGTGCGGACGAAATCCTGGGTCATCACCTCGAGCATCGAGGCGCGCATGATGCGCAGGTAGGTCGCGAGGTAGATCAAGGCCAGCGTCGTCGTCGGCAGCAGCAGGTGCAGCGCGATGTCGCCGGCGCGGGCGAACCCCGAGCGCCCTGCGCCGATCTCCTCATAGCCGCCGGACGGCAGCCAGCCAAGCTGGACCGCGAATAGCACGATGCCCATCAGCCCGAACCAGAACGAGGGGGTGGCGTAGAAGATCAGCCCCAGCGTCGAAATCAGCGTGTCGGGCCACCGATTGACCCGGCGTGCCGCGACCACGCCCAGCGCCATTCCCGCGGCAAAGGCGAACGATAGCGAGGACGCCATCAGCAGCAGCGTGACCGGCAGCCGCTCGGCGATCACCGATGCCACCGGCTTGCCGTAGATCGCCGAAAAGCCGAGGTCGAGATGCACCAGCCGCAGCAGGTAGCGGCCAAGCTGCATGGGGACCGTGGCGTCCAGCCCGTAGAACGAGCGCAGCTGCGCCATCATCGCCGCATCGCCGCCGCCCATCTGCGCCATCAGCGCGTCCACCGTATCGCCGGGGGCAAGCTGGAGCAGCAGGAATATGCCGATCAGGATGATCATCAACGTCGGGATGCTGGCCAGCAGGCGACGGCCGGCCAGCGCCAGCATCCACACGCGCGGTCAGCCTGGCGCGAGTTTGGTGTCGTGCCAGTCGCTGGATCCCCAGCGGGGCTGGTTCATGCCGTTCTGCACCCGAGCGCTGGCAATGGTCTGGAACTCGCGCTCGGTCACCATCCAGATCGGCAGCTCGGCGTTGATCACCTGGGTCCACTCGGCATAGAGCGCGCGGCGCTTTACCGGATCGAGTTCGGAGGCGGCCTTGTCGGTCAGCTCGTCGATGCCCTCGGACTGCCAGCCCCACTGGTTGGTCCACGGCGCGCCCTTTGGGCTGCCGGAGCGATACCACACGGAGGTGGAAACCGCGGGATCGCCACGGTACTGGTGCCAGCCGGTGGCGAGATCGAAATTCCAGTCCCGATAGATCGCCGACAGCGCGCCGGCGGTGTCGAGGTTGACGATTTCGATGCGGATGCCGACGGCGGCTAGCGATTGCTGCACGAAGGTCGCGAAAAGGGGAACGTCCTCGCCGTTCTGGATCGGCACCAGGCGCAGGCTGAAGCGCGTACCGTCGGCGCCGCGCTTGAAGCCGGACTCGTCGAGCAGCGCGTCGGCGCGCTTGCGGTCGAATGGGTAAGGCGGCTTGGCGCCCACGGGATAGAAGGCGGCCGAGGTCGAGGGGATCGGCCCGGTCGCCGGTTTGCCCTGGCCATACAAGAAATTCTCGATGAAGAACGGCACGTCGATTGAGTGGGCGATGGCGCGCCGCACCCGAACGTCGGACAATTCCTTGCGGCGATGGTTGAATTCCAGCGTGTTGTTAAAGGCGTTGGCCTCGGTGCCCTTGGTGGTGACAATGAACCGCTTGTCCGATTTCAGCCGGTCGAGATCGGCCAGCGAGATGCCGTTGTAGCAGGAGACCTGGACCTGGCCGGTTTCCAGCGCCGCCGCGGCCGCCGACCGGTCGGTGATGAAGCGGAACACCATCCGGTCCAGCGCCGGAAAACCCTGGCGCCAGTAGGTCGGATTGCGATCGACGATCACGTACTGGCCGCGCTGGTACTCCTTGAAGCGGAACGGTCCGGTGCCGACCGGCGCCGTGTTGGCTGGGTTCTCCAGCACGTTGGTGCCGGCAAAGATGTGCTTCGGCGCGATGTAGCCGAGGTCGCATAGTGCCCGCAGCAGCAAATCCAGCGGCATCGGCCGGCTGTAGCGGAACACTGCCGTACGGTCGTCCGGGGTCTCCACCGCATCGAGGTACTGTTGCAGCTGGGTGCCGTAGTTGAGGTACTTTTTCCACATCTCCATCGCCGTGTACTGCACGTCGGCGGCGGTGAAGGGTTGGCCGTCATGCCACTGGACGCCCTCCCGCAGCTTGAAGGTCATCGTCTTGCCGTCGGGCGTGGCGGTCCAGCCGGTTGCGAGGACAGGGGTCGGACGGCCATCGGCATCGAGGTCGACCAGCGCCTCCATCATCTTGCTGGTGATGATGTAGACACCGGTGGAGGCGCGCAGCGCCGGGTTGAGGATGCGCTGCTCGCCGCTGAGATGCGCGGTCAGTATGCCCCCGGACGATTGGGCGGCCGGCTGGGCGAGAAGCGGCTTCGACAGGGCCAGTGCCACCAGCCCGGGCGCCAGAAGCAGGGTTTCACGGCGGGTCGGGTGCATGAAAGTTCCTCTCGCGGGTCTCGCGGGCCAGTATAAGTCAGTCATTGTAGCGGGTTTGCTGCGGTTGCGAAGCCGGTCAGTCGCCGGCGTCCGGCACGCCTAGCGATAGCATCAGCCGGTTGGCCCAGTTGAAGAACGCGGCGCCATGGATGACATCGGCGATCGCCAGGTCGTCAAGCCCGACCGCACGCAGCGTCGCCACGTGCTCAGCGCCAAAAGTGATCGGGGTGGCGGACAGTGCCACGGACGCGGCGACGATGGCGTTCCAGCGCGGGCCGAGATCGACCTCGACGCCAGCTGCCAGCAGCCGGTCCAGATCATCATTCCGTTTAGAGAACTGCGAGGCGAACCGCGCGTGCACCGAGGCGCAGTAGATGCAGCCGTTGTAGCGCGAGGTCGCGGCGGCCGAGAGTTCGCGCTCCGCCCGCGGCAGACCGGCGGTCGGATTGTAGAAGATGTCCTTATCGGTGCGGGTGCGGGCGCCCAGAATGTCCGGATCGCGTGCCAGCAGCATGAAATAGGCGGATTTGGCGCGTGACCGATCGACCAGCCCGGCCCAGTGCCGATCGGTCAGTTCGTCCGCTGGCAAGGGCTCCAGCCAAGGCAGCCAGCCGAGTTCGGCTTGGGTGAAGGCGGTTGGTTCCGCGTGGTCGGCGTAGTGCAAAACCATGTCCGGCATGTTCGGCGGTCTCCCTAGACATTCAGGAAGGCTACGCCGCCAGTGCGCGTAGCCCGACGACGACACGGATCTGGAACGCCAGGAATGCCACCAGCTGCGACAGGGTAATGATTTCTGTCGTGATCCAACCGGCATCGAGCAGCGCCTGCAGATTGGCCGGCGTCGCGTCACGCGGGTGAAACACCAGCCCATGCGTATGCTCGAGTGCCGCCGACAGCCGCCTGCCAAGGACCGCCTGGTGCTCGTCCGCGACTCGAAACACCGGTCCGGCGCGATCCTCAGCGCTCAGAACCCCCGCCGGATAACAGCCATAAGGACCTTGCGCGGACCCGCGTTCAACCTCCGCCCGCAGGCA
>JAYTTA010000432.1:0-16009 GCA_043745345.1 Acetobacteraceae bacterium
ATCCGCTTCACTATTGACTACGGTGACCGCGGCAATCGAGGCCGTGCGACCACTAGGCGCGACCTTTACGGTCCAGCCCCCGACGATCATCGCCGCGAATATTTCGCTGGCCATCGTGACCACCGAGGGTGCGTCACGGGCGCCGGTGGCGGCGGCGGTAGCCACGGCCATCGCCGCCTACGTCAACGCATTACCCATCGGTGCCGCGTTACCGCTCTCCAGGCTGGCCCAGCTTGCCTATACGGCCCATCCCGATGTCGCCAATGCAAGCCAGTTCCAGATCAACTCCACCTACGCTGATATCAGCCCGCCTGGTTCCGGCGTAATCAAGTCCGGGGTTATTTCCGTGAACTGAACGCGGCTGCCATAACCCGCGCACCAATAGGTTCAGCCTTTGACCGCCCATCCACCGCATATCTCGCCGCCCAATTAAGCTGTCGCACCCACCAATCATCAAACCGGGCCAGGGGAATAGCCGCGGCGACGGTTCCCGCCAAAGTGACTATGATCGCCGCTAGCAAAGCTAGCTGGGGACCGGCGATTTCAAAGATATGAACATAGGCATAAGCGCCGGCAGAACAAAGTACCGGTACATGTACCAAGTAGATGGGGAATGACAACCGGCCCAACCATCGGGCCAAGACACCGCTTAAGCTCCGCGCCATTCCCGCCGAACCCATGGCCGCAAGGATCAGTAAAACCGCACCAAGGTCCCAAACAAAGAATGCCACGCGCGAATGCTCATCAATCCTGCCGGCCAAAAATGAAAACTGTCGAACCGGCCCGTCAAACGTGAGCAATGTCAGCCCAACGACCACGAGCCCGATCGTTGCCGCCGGGTTCAGCCGAGGAACCTGAGCATAGATGCAGCGTGCCAGCATCACGCCAGCCAGGAAGCTTGGAAGATGCTGGCTCAATTGAAATAGCATGATGGCGGCAATCGCGAGCGTGCCGCAGGCGATCCAGGGCTTGCGGATGGCGAATGCAATCGGTGCCAAACCGAAGCTCAACAAACTTCCGATAAGCTCCGGACGCATCGTCCACAGGCTGCTGTCGTAATAGGCTTCACCGCGGTAGAATGTTGAAAACGACCCCTGTCGCAGCGCGTCCAGCCATGATGGCGCGAACGGCGTAGGCAGACCGCCCGACCCAAACTCCGAAAGCCACCGCGATCCGGTGATTGCAGATGCGGCACTGAAATGATAGCCGCCGGATGCAAACAATGCCCACGACGCCAGAACCGTCACTGTGCAGGCACCTGCCAATCGCGGCCATCGCTTCAGTGCGCCGCGGCTCAGGACGCCTAGGTCTCCCGAGCGGAAGTAGCCAAGCGTCAATACCAGCCCCGAAAGCACGAAGAAAAACGTAACCGCTGCTCCCGCATTGAATGCGGCATCAAACAGGTGCTCAAGAACCGTGATGTCCGCGCTCTGATGCAGCACGCGCATCGAGAAGCCGAGCCGGAGATGCCAACCGACCACCATGAGCGCCGCAATCCCGCGCATGCATTCGAGTTGGTCCAGTTTGCGGTCAGCCATTCAGAATGCCTCGTCGAAAAGCTGCACCCGCAGCGAGAAAGTCTTGGCATAATACAACCTGGGAGAAACCAAAAATCATGATCGGCGATGCACCAGATATAGTCGCCCGCCTGAAGGCAGTGCTACCCCCGCGATGGTTCGCGGATGAAACCCCGGTGTTGGATGCGATGCTCGCCGGTCTGGCGGCAAGCTGGACCTGGTTCTACGCTCTGCTCGGCTATGTGCGCGCCCAGGTCAGGATCGCGACCGCCAGTGACATCTGGCTTGACATCATTGCCCAGGACTTTTTCGGTTCCCGCATCCTTCGCCGTGCCAACGAGCTCGATGACGCCCTTCGGCGACGCATCCAGCATGAATTGGTCCGTGAACGTTGCACGCGGGCCGCGGTGATCTCCGTGCTGGCCGACCTTACCGGCCGAGTGCCCCAGATATTCGAGCCGGCCCGCCCCGCCGACACAGGGGGCTACGGCGCCGGTATCGGCTGGGGAGTCGCCGGCGGTTGGGGTAGCCTGGCCCTGCCATTCCAGTGCTTCGTCACAGCATTCAGACCCCACCGCAATGGTATCGCCTTCGTTGCGGGTTGGGGAGATGCCGGCAGCCCTTCCGGCGGTGGCGGCTATGGTCTCGGCGCTCTGGAATACGCCTCGTTGACGATGGTTCAGCAACAGGTCAGCGACGCCGATATCGCCCGCGCCATCACCGAGGTCCTGCCGGTCACGACGATCGTCTGGACCACGATCCACGACTGAAGTTCACATCCGTCAGACTTCGGTCCTCAATCCCCTATCAGGCAAGGCAGCATCATGGACAGAAACGTGGTCTATCCAGGCAGCATTCCACTCGACACGGACCTGCTTGCACTCAATCGTAACACCATGATCGCCTTGGGTTATCTCGCTCAGGCTGTTCTCGGTGGATCGACCATCGCCGATGGATTGGCCTGCGTGCCCACGGTGCCATCCTCGATGAGCATCGTCGTGGGGCCAGGCAGCATCACCCAGCTCACGGTGACGGATACTAACTCGTTCGGTTCGCTGCCGGCCGATGCCATTAGCCCGCTGCTGAAGATGGGAATCAATCAGCAGGCCACGAGTTTCAGCCTCGCCGCACCAACCACATCCGGCCAGTCGATAAACTATCTGGTTCAGGCAACCCTTCAGGAAGCCGATATCAATCCGGCCGTTCTACCCTACTACAATGCCGCCAACCCTTCGCAACCTTATAGCGGTCCGCTTAATTCTGGGACGGCACAGAACACGCAACGCACGCAGCGTGTTCAAATCCAGATAAAGGCCGGCGCTGCGGCGGTCTCTGGCAGCCAGTCAACGCCGCCGATCGACAATGGTTGGGTGGGTTTATATGTTGTCGTAGTCGCCTATGGCCAGACCGCGGTCAATTCGTCCGGCATTACCACCTTGCCAACCGCGCCATTCGTGGCGTGGAAGCTGCCGGCGCTGCGTCCCGGCTTCGCATCTGGGGTGCAGACGTTCGCCGCAGCTGGAAATTTCGTTGTGCCGAATGGTGTCAGCCAGCTTGAGGTCGAAATCTGGGGCGGCGGCTCAGGCACCTACGCCTCAACCACCAGCGCCGCCAGCGGCGGTGGCAGCGGCGGAGGCTATGCTCGCAAGCGCATCACTGGCGTCACAACAGGGCAGCTGATCGCCGTCAGCATCGGCGGCGGTGGAAACGCCGGCAGCTCGGGGGTAGCCCCCGGTGCTGGCGGGCTCTCCAGCTTCGGCTCCTACGTCAGTGCCAGCGGCGGCAGCCTGAACGGCCTCGCCCTTGTCGGAGCACCCCAAAACGGTGCCTCACCGGCTGGCATCGGCATCAACGGTGATGTCAACACTACCGGCTCCGCGGGTCAAAACGCCATCGGCATTCAGGGTGGGCAGGGCGGCGGTGCTCCGATGTCCGGCGCTCAGTCAAGCGGCACCTTCGGGCTGCCAGGCGCTTTTCCCGGCGGCGGCGCCTCCGGCCCGGGAAACCCAGGCGGAACGCCCTACGCCGGTGCGGCCGGCGCTTATGGCCTTGTCGTCGTGAGATGGTGACCGGCTTATCCGCCTCCGCTCGCCCTTGCACGCCCGCCCTTGCACAAGAGTGAAAACCAGTTATGCCGACAACAGCCAGCCATCTCTTCAAGCCAAGCATAGCGCGTCGCGTCCAGCTCGACAGTTTCGTTTCGGTTGCCCGCGGTGCCATCGCGGTCGCGCCGCCGCCGCTGGCGTGGCCGGCCAAGGATCCACGCGACGTGCTCGACTACCAGCTCGACATCGCGCTCGCCGTCGCCGGTAACGACGGCGATGTCATCGCCAGCATCGACATCACGATCTCGCCCGGTCTTCCTGGCGACCTGACACTGGTCTCGACGCAGGCGGACGGCAACTCTGCCGTGCTGTGGCTCGCCGGCGGTCAGGCGGGCACCGTCTACACGGTGACGGCAGATATCGGAACCGTGAACGGTCGCAACATCCAACGCAGCGTCCTGCTGCCGGTCCTCCCACTCTCCAACCTCGCGGTTCCAGCAACCGCGCTGCTCACGGATGCCGGACTGATCATCACCGACCAGAACGGCAATCCCGTTTTGTCCTAAATCCGCAGATCTGTTCTTTATCCAATCCGGAGTTCGACGCGCATGCCGACACTCGACCAGCTTGCGGCGGCCACGGCCGCGTCCGACGCCGATGTGCTGTTCGTTAGCCAGGATGGCACCTCACGCAAGATATCACGCGCTAAGGTGATCGCCGGCATGCAGCCGCAGATCGCAATCGATAGCGGAAAGCTGCTTGGCCGAGCCAGTGCCGGCAACGGGGCTCCGGAAGCCCTGACCATCGGCGCCAACCTGCAGCTCGCCGGCGGTACGCTGTCGGCAACGGCGGCGCCGTTCGACATATCCGCGCTGTTGCCGGGGATCGTGCCGACATCGGGCGATCTGGTGGCGATCAACCAAGCCGGCAACAACGTCGCAATACCTTACAATCAGTTCCTCAGCGGCTTGGGGACAGTAACCAACCTTGACGGATCACAGTTGCTCGTAATTCCAACCGGATCGCACACCAGCCACACCCTGGCCGACTTCACAGCGACCGCCGCGTCAACGACTGGAATGGTCATGGCCGGCCCGATCGTATTGGCCGCTGACCCCGTCCAGGCTGCCAACCCGGCAACCAAACGCTACGTCGATGCGGCCACCGCGGTATTGCTGCCGAAAGCCGGAGGCACCCTGACTGGGCCGCTTACCCTCTCCGCCAATCCAACAGCGCCGCTGCATGCGGTGACGAGGCAATACAGCGACGCGCAGAACGCAGCGTGCCTGCCCATTGTCGGAGGCGTCCTGACCGGCGCGCTCGTTCTGGCAGCCGACCCGGCAGCGCCACTTCAACCCGCGACGAAACAGTATGCCGACGCTCAGCTAACCACGGTTCTGCCTCTGGCAGGCGGCACTCTGGCCGGTGCCTTGACCTTATCCGGCGACCCAACAACCTCCATGCATGCGGCAACCAAGCAATATGCCGACGCCCGGCTGGCGTTTGCCTTGCCGCTGACCGGCGGCTTCCTAACCGGAGCGCTCACCTTGATCGGCGATCCTGCCACTCCCCTTCAACCCGCGACCAAACAGTACACCGACGCGAAACTGGCTACCGCGCTGCCAAAAACCGGCGGTGTGCTGACCGGTGCACTCACCCTCCCCGCTGATCCTGTTGGTCCGCTACAGGCCGCGACAAAGCAGTATGCGGACACCCTGGTTACGACAGCCCTGCCCCGCACAGGCGGTACCCTCGTTGGTATGGTGACCCTCGCCGGCGACCCGATTGCCAGCCTGCATCCGGCAACCAAGCAATACGCCGACGCGCAACTCGCGACTGCCTTGCCTCGTAGCGGCGGAGCACTTTCCGGCCCACTGACTTTGGCGGACAATATTCCAATCAACTGGAATGCCGCCGCAAACCGCCAGATGGTCTACAACACCGCAGCCTCCACCCTCAGCTATCGTGTCGGGGGCTCGGACGTGTTCCACATTGCCGACTCCGGAGCCATCGTCTCCACATCGAGTATCTCAGTCGCTAACGGCAGCTCCCTTTATCTAGTACCGAACGCGGTAGGCTTGTCGTGGGACGGAAGCACCAGCATCCACGCCTCGCATCCGTTCGCGGCACCAACGCTAAGTGCCGGCTACACCGCAGTCGGTATTAGCGGGCCGGTCACACCTTCGCTCAGCTCGAACTCGGTGTTGAGCGGAACGTTCTCCGGACAATCCGATGTCAACCGGATCGTCGTGAGCAGCGACTCGGCTGACGGCTCGGCCAGCGCCAACGGGCTGATCGATGCGCTCGGCATCTACTACAATGCCGGCGGCAGCGCGTTGCGCGGCGGTCGCGCGGCGATCTGGGCACAGATGAATGTCGGCGGTGGACTGGCTGTGTCGCAGGAGATGATCGGCAGCAGCAGCACGGTTTTTGCCAGCACCAACGTCGCTGGATCCTTTCTTCAGGCCATCGCCGCCAGCACTCAACTTGTCAACGGCGCCAGCAATATCGGCGGCATGTACAACGAGTTCGATTGGGCGGCACCTGCCGGCACATCTTTGATCGGACAGAAAGGCGGATTGCTGCTGGCCCTGGGCACGGGCGATGCCGTCTCTGGCACGGCCATGGACTACGGCCTTAACTTAATTAACGCGAACCAGGCTGCAGCTGCATCCCCGGGCATGCGGCACGGAATAGCCATTGGCAATGTAGATAACGGATGGCCGATTAACATTCTGACCGGGACCCTGATCGGAACAATCGCGGAAACATCCTTCCAGGGGCTCGGCCGCAACGCCGCGTTCATCCCCATGCAGGCGGCCTACGGCATCGATCTGCGTAGCGCCTATTTTTCAGGCGCGGCGTTCACCTCATCGGGCTTTGTCGTCAAAGGCGCCAGCATTCAGCTTGGCAACACCACCCTAACTAGCAGCGCCGGTGGCTTGACTCTTGATGCGCCTGGCTCTGTCGGGACAGCCGTTGCTGTCATAGCCGGCGGTACCGGTAGCATTGGCCAAGCCTACTACTACAATGGCGACATCGTTCAAGACACGTTGGGCGGCCAATACCTAGTCACTAATGCAGATGCGTCAGGTGTCGTGCAGCCCGCCGGCCTGTCAATCCTGACACCGCCCACTTCCTCCGCATCACCACCCCCGAACCCGCTTCCGACAAGCAATGGTTCAGGTCTTGGACTGACAATAGCTGTAACCTGGACTGCTGCAAACTCGCTGCATGCCAATCCGTCAGGTGACACCATTATTGGTGCCGGCGCCGCTATCCCGACCAGCTCGACAACAAAGTTCCTTTCAATACCATTCTGTGCTGGCGCTCCGACGGCCGCGCCCGCCAACGCCACTCAAGGCATCGCTCTCGTCTATGACACTACCAGCCACAAGCTGTGGGCTTTCGACAACGGTATCTCCACCTGGAAAGGCATCGCGCTCACATGACCCCCGAAATTGCCCGAGCAGCCCTCGTATTCCTCGCCCGCGTCGACCTCAAGGGGGCCGAGGCGCCCATGCTTGTGCAGGTGGCAGAGGCTTTGGACAAGTTCGCCAACTCACCTTCCATCGAATTGCAGAAATAGAGAAATTAAGGCCGGGCTTTCCCTCCGCGGGCATTCCAATCGGTCCAAGCAGGCTAATTGGAACCATTGCCCGTCAAGCCCTGGGCCAGTCGGGCAGCGCCCTCAGACCCGCCAACCTCTGGCGCGAACAACTTTGGGATACTTATATGCCAACCATTGCTCAACTTCCGCCGGCGACCCCAGTTAGCTCGGCTGATGAACTTCCGCTTAGCCAGGCAGGTTTCACACGAGCTATCGCAGTTGGTGACTTCCTGGTCAACACGCAGCCCGCCATCATCGCACCGACCGGAACTCTCCTCGGACGGATAAGCATTGGTCCCGGTGGTCCGGAGTCCATCACGTTGGGCAGCGGCCTTTCGCTCACCGCGAGCACTCTGAATGCGACCGCAACGTCGATCACCTCCCTTCCTCCGGTCACGACAATTGCCGCAATCGACCTAATCGGCGTTAGCCAGGGCGGCAAGGATCATACGATTTCCTACGCCAACCTCATCAACGGTCAGACCATCGACCTGGCACAACCTGCAGCCGCAGCCAGTGATACAGATAGTTTCTGGATCGCTCAAGGCAGCGCGACAATGCTCCGGCAGACATTGTCAGCGGTCTGGAGCTGGATGCAGCTGAAACTACCCGGCTACAAACATCCGGTAGTTGAGCTGAGCTCGAACGCCACGCTGGACGGCACAACCCATAACGGCCGAATCCTGATCTGCTCCAGCCCCATCACGCTCACTCCTGCGTTCATTAACATGGGAACCGGCTTCTGCTGCGACGTGATCAATCTGTCGTCCGGAAACGTGATCTTCGGTCCCGGCATCGTGACGTCCTCCGGCAGCGGCGCTTTGCTGCCAGGCCAGTTCGCCTCGTTGCGCGCGATCACCTACTCAGGCGGCAATATCGTCTTCGCGGGGATGCCGCCAATTGTCGCTGGCACGCTCACGGTACCCGGCCAGCCGGTCGGACTGATAGCTGTGACCACTACCTCGTCGTCCATCGCCTTGACCTGGACGCCACCGGCATCTGGTGGAGCGCCATCGGGCTACACCGTACAATATCAGGTAAGTGGCAGCGCAACCTGGCTGATTGCAAGCAGCGGCGTTACGGGTACGAACTGTACTCTCACGCCGCTGACAGCCGGCACCAGCTACAATCTGCAAGTTTTGGCGACCAATGCAGCCGGGTTCGGAGCGGCATCCGCCACCTTGACAGTGTCCACGGTTGCCACCGGGCTGGTAACGTCGATTGTCTGGAATCTTGCTCCCTCCGGTTCTTTCGCCCACGGTTCCGGGGCCATCGGGGTTAATGCGCATTTCACCCCAACCGCGGGACCTGCGCAGTTTGGATTTTCAACCTCCGGCACTACTCTGCCGGCGAGCTGGACGGCCGCATCGAACGTCTCGGGCGATCTATGGGGGGCCTATGTCCCGGTGCCCGCTGCGCCAGGCAATTGGTACGGCTGGGCCTCGGGCACTGACGAGTCGTCGCCAACCGTATACCCCACGCCTTTTGTGGTAACCTAACATGAGTGTTGCGCTTGTCGGTCCCAACACACCTATGCTGTTGGGGCAGGGCCGCAGAGGCCTTTGGGCGCCGCTGCGGACAAGTTTGACTCCGGCAGCCTACTCAGTATTGGATCTTTCTTCCATCCCAGGGCTGTCGGGCTGGTGGGATGCCGGTGGCTTGTCTGGCATGCTTGACTCAACAGGCCGGTCAGTCGCTGGGTGGGGGCAGGCGGTAAGCGGCTTGCTCGACAAGTCGGGCCTTGGCCGGAGCTTGCAACCTTTCAGCTTTGGTCCGCTAGCAGGCTTGCCCACTGCAACGCCCCGGCTCGACGGATTGCTCGGTGGGGTCGGCCGAGTGACGGCAACTCCGGGCGCACTATGGCCGGCACTCGATCCAGACCAGGGCTTTCAGGTCGCCGCGGTCCCCATGGGCACGCAAAACTCCTGGACTCGCCACCTCGTGTGGTCACGCCCGAATTGGCGTCAATACTCGGGCCACGACACGTCGCCGATAAGCCTGCTCACCAGCGCCGGTATCCCCGTTCTTCAAGCTGACAGCGTAGGCCCGCGAAGCCGTCTGATCCTCTTTCCGGGTCCCGCACAGTTGGTGCTGACGACATCGCTTGAACGTCGCCATACGCATTCGGTCACGCTTCGAAATGTGGCTGGTGGCGGCACGGATGCCTGGCTGGACGGCGTGCATGTCGGAACTGTCACCAGCAATCCATTAATCTCCAACGCCATCACACCCCTCGTCCTGCTGCACGACACGACAGTGGCGGGTGCCGCCCAATGCTGGCTTCACGAGCTTGCGTTCTGGGAGCGAGCGCTATCCGACACGGAAATGCTTGCGGTAAACGCCTACACGTCGCGTTGGGCCCTGGGCGTTCGCCACGGCATCGTCCTGGTTATCAACGGCCAATCCAACGCAATCAACTACGCTTTAAACGACGGCGCGGCACAGACTCTGGCGCAGGGTGTCGCCTGGCATCTCGGCGCTCTTGCTGGCAATGTCGTGGCTTCCATGGGCAGCTCCACTAGCTATACCCTCGCCCCGGGACATGGGCTCTATGCCGCAGTCGGTGGCGCTTACCCGGCGAGCTTCGTGAACAATCCCAATGACGGGTCCGCTCCGTCTGGCTGGTCGCTCGGCACCGACGGACAGGCGGTGGCGACTGCACTCGCTACGCTCGCCCTCGCCGACCGCGCCGATATCGCGGCAGTGGTATGGCCATGGAGCGAAACTGACACCTTGCGCAACTACAGTGAAAAGTCGGTGTTTAAGGCGGCAGCGACACGGTTCCTGGCATTGGAGCGTGCAATGCTCGGCCGCACCGCCGCAGACCTGCCGGTGATCTGGTGGAACGCCATCCCCTATGGCGGAAACAGCGGAATGCAGATGCATCGAGAGGTAGTCGCCGAGCTCGCAGCGGATCCAACCCAGAACGTGGTTATCGGCAATCCGCAAACAGCCGATAGTCTGCCGCGGGGTGCGGCATGGAACCCAACCGCCGGTACATGGACCGGCGGCGACACTGCGCACCGGGACGCCACTGACAACCTCCGCTTCGCCAGGCTGGCGGCTCCTCTTGTCGCCCGCGCGGTGTCAGCAACCGGCCGAAGCGATACCCTGACAATACCATCTGGAATCGCGCGGCGGGGTGGCCCAACGATTTTGCATGCCTGGCATCAGACACCGACCACCGTCGTGCTGACTATTCAGCATGATACGGGAACCGAACTGATTGTGCCGTTGCAGGCAACCAGCGGCGTTGGCTTCTCCATCATGGATGGCGGCTCAGTTGCGTCTCCGGCGTCGATCATACAGGCAATCGGATGCGCGCGGATCGACGCCACTCATCTCCGCCTGACACTGGCATCAGCGCCAGCCAATCCGTCTGCGTTCTGCTCGCTGTTCTATCCATACGGTAACGTGACGATCGGACGTGGCAACGCCGTTACGGATAATGCCGCAACCCTCGTCAATCCCATCGGCTGGAATATCGCGACCGACCTCGGCAGCGCCTGGAGCCTGAACTACCCGCTGACCGCCACCACGATCCCCATCCCCCTGAATGACGCACACTGAAGCAATCGGAGACGCTCGATGTCGGAGAACGCTGCAGGCACGGGCCTGCAAATCGGTCGAATGGACGGACGCCTGATCGCGCTGGAGTCCCGCATGGATCGCCACGAGATCTTCGTCGGCAGCAAGCTTGCGACGATCGAGAACAAGCTTGACGACGTCCTCATGGCCCAGGCTTCGGGAAACGGCGGCACCAGGGCCACGCGGTGGATTGTCGGCATCGTGCTGTCGATTGCCGCCTGGCTCGCGGGTCACCTCACACAGCCGCCCCCCGGTAGCCACTGAGCAGACAGAAGATGGATACTTTTAATCAAGCCTTCGCCCGCGTGATCGGTCACGAGGGTGGCCTCTCCGTCAACCCAACTGACCCCGGCAACTGGACTGGAAGCCCGATCGGCACAGGTCAGTGTCGTGGTACCAAATATGGCATTAGCGCCCATTCATATCCCGACTGCGACATCCTGAACCTGTCCCTTGAGCAGGCACAATCGATCTACCGCCACGATTTCTGGGATCGCATCGGCGCCGACGACCTGCCGGGACCTCTGGCTCTACTGGTCTTCGACGCTGCGGTGAACAACGGCGTCGGCCGTGCTCTGCAATGGCTGGAAGCGGCACGAAAGCAGACGGCGGACAGTACCGGGGCTGAATTATGCGCCGAGTTCCAGACGCAACGCATGATCTTTATGGCGGCGTTGCCGACCTGGAAACGTTTTGGCTTGGGCTGGGCGCGTAGGCTGTGCCGATTGCCATACGAGTCTCTGACCATCCAATGAAAACCGGTGCTGCGGCTTCGGAGCCGCTTCTCCGGCGGGTTTAGGATGTAGCGGGCAATGGTTCCAGCGGTCCTGCTTGGGCCGATTGAAATGCCCGCGGAGGGAGAGCCCTGGTCTGACTTTCTTTGTAACGTAGGAGTAAAGCATGCTGCCCCTGATCCCTCTCATCATCCAGATCGCTCCAACGATCGCTAAGTGGCTGTTCGGCGATGGCAGTGCCGCCGTGATAGACAAGATGAGTACCGTCGTATCGGAAGTGACTGGGGTTAAGGACCCTCATTCCGAAAGCGGTATCGCGGCTGTTGAGGCGGTTCTGCAGGGCAAGCCCGAACTGGCGATCCAGATTCAAGCTCAATTGGCCCAGATCGCAGCCGCTCGGGAAGTCGAGTTTAACCGTGCCGCAGAAGCCGCTCGCAAGTCCGAATTCGATATTCTTACTGCTCAGATCACGGACACCGACAACGCTCGCAAACAAACCATCGCCCTTGCGCAATCTGGCAGCGTAATCGCCCTCGGCGCCCCCATCGTCTCGACCCTGGTGTTGATCACTTTTGCAACCGTGATGACTTTGGCGCTGACCCGAAGCCTGCCTGCCGGCAGCGAGACAATCCTGAATATGCTGCTCGGCACTCTGGCAGCCATGGCCACTAGTGTTGTCAGCTACTGGGTGGGCAGTTCCGCCGGATCGGCACGCAAGGATGAGCGCATCGCCAAGCTCGTCGCCAACACGAACACTTCAGCCGGCCAGCTTGCGATTTAGCGCAACAGGCTTTGACGGATAGCCTACCCGTCGGTAGCATCTCCCCAACATAATCTGGGGAGAGACATCTATGGCCGGAAACATCAGCCTCGTGGTCCGAAACGGCACGGTTATCGACGGTACCGGAGCCCCTGCCTACGAGGCGGACGTAGCTATCAACGATGGCAAAATCGTTGAGATTGGCAAGGTTTCAGCGCGCGGCGTCGAGGAAATCGACGCCCGAGGCAAGTTGGTGACGCCCGGTTTCGTCGACATTCACACCCATTACGATGCCCAGGCGGTGTGGGACACCCAGATGACGCCCTCGTCCTGGCATGGCGTCACTACCGGCGTAATGGGCAACTGCGGCGTCGGTTTCGCGCCCTGCCGGGTCGGCGACCGCCAAAAGTTGGTAGAGCTTATGGAGGGCGTAGAGGACATTCCCGGTGCCGTGATGGCTGAGGGCCTGACCTGGGAATGGGAAAGCTTCGGCGAGTACCTGTCTGCCCTGGAGCGGCGCCAGCGCGACATCGATCTTTGCGCCCTACTGCCGCACGCCGCGGTGCGGGTTTTCGTCATGGGCGATCGCGCCATCCGCCATGAGGCCGCTAATCAGGGCGACATCGCCCAGATGCGGCAGATCACTGAGCAGGCGATCCGCGATGGTGCGTTCGGTGTTTCGACCTCGCGTACCATCAGCCACAAGTCGCTCAAAGGCGAATATACTCCGACGTTGCGCGCCGCCGAGGACGAGCTGACCGGCCTGGCAATGGGCATGAAGGATGCCGGAGCTGGGTTCCTGGAACTGGTCGGCGACTGGAACCAGCCTGATCCGGTGACCGAATTCGCTATGCTCCGCCGTATCATCGAGAAGTGCGGCCGCACCGCGGTGTTTTCGATAACCCAGCGCCACGATCGCACTGAGGTCTGGAAGGACCTTCTGAGGATGGTTGATGAGAGCAACGCGGCCGGCGTCTCGATCCGCCCGGTTGCAGCACCCCGTGCGATCGGCATCCTGCTCGGCCTGGAGGGCAGCCAAAATCCGTTCTCCGGCACCCCGACCTACAAATCCATTTCTCACCTGTCGTTGGCAGAACGGGTCGCCGCGATGCGGAATCCCGAAATCCGGGCAAACATCCTGTCGGACGATCCGGTCAAGGGAAGCACCTTCCCGCTGTTCCACCGCATGTCGTACACCAAGATGTTCCGCTTCGGGCATCCGGCCAATTACGAGCCAAAGCGGGAGGACAGCATCACCGCCATTGCCGAACGCCAGAACCGCACTCCCGAGGAGGTCGCCTACGATATCCTGCTTGAGGATGATGGCCGTGACTTCATCTACTGCCCGCTGGTCAACTACGTCGATTATGACCTGACAGGGCCCGAGGCGATGCTGGCCAACAAAAACACGATCATGGGTCTGGGCGACGGCGGCGCGCATGTCGGCTTCATTATCGACAGCGGTTTTCCAACGTGGCTGTTGTCCTACTGGGGCAAGCAGAGGAACCGCTGGAGCACCGAGGAACTGATCCGCCGGCTGACCAGCGATACGGCTGGTGCTGCCGGCCTCAGCGATCGTGGCGAGATCAAGATCGGCAAAAAAGGCGACCTCAACATCCTCGATTGGGACAAGATCGCGTTTGGCCGTCCCTATGTCGCCTATGACTTGCCGACCGGTGGCCGCCGTCTCTTGCAGAAGGCAGATGGTTACGAGGCGACCATTGTTTCGGGTCAGGTCACCTACCGCAACGGCGAGGCGACAGGACGGTTACCGGGCCAGATGGTTCGCGGCCAACGCTGACAAAAATCTCGGCCGGTGCTCCCGGCCGGGATTTCTGCCTGCATCCTCCAATTCCAGCCTCATTGTAATCAGAACACTAGCCTCCGTGCACCGCTTCACATCGGCTGGGCTGGTAGCCGGGAGCGTGACATGAACAGTGGTTTTATGATTGGCGATTTGACCATCCATCGAATTGTCGAGCAGGAAATTCCGTTCTTCGATCCGCTGACTTTTTTCCCGGATCTCACGCCCGAATTGCTGGCTGAGAATGTCGGATGGATGGAACAGGCCGGTGCCCTGGTGGACGGCAAGATCGTGCTTTGCATCCAGTCCTACGTCGTACGCACACCGCATCATACGGTGATGATTGATACCTGCGTCGGCAACCACAAGGACCGGCAGGCACGGCCTTTCTGGCACCAGCAGAATACGACTGCTTACATGGATGGTTTGGCGGCACACGGGCTGCGGGTCGAAGACATCGACTATGTCATGTGCACCCATTTGCATGTCGACCATGTCGGTTGGAACACCCGGCTGCTTGATGGACGCTGGGTGCCGACGTTTCCGAATGCCAAGTATTTGTTCTCCCAAAAGGAATTCGACTACTGGGCAGCGGAAAACGCGAAGGAAGAAATCGGCCCGATCACCGACAGCGTGCTACCAATCGTCAACGCCGGCCGGGCCGAGTTCGTCACTGCCGACCACGTGCTGGGCGACCATATTCGTCTGACGCCGACGCCCGGTCATTCGCCGGATCATTTTGCCGTGCTGCTCGGGCGTGGCCGGGATGATGCGGTGGTAACCGGCGACCTGATCCACTCGCCGTTGCAGGCGCGGTTTCCCGAACTTGGCATGCGCGCCGACTACGACCAGAAGCAGGGCTCGATGACGCGGCGAAAATTCCTGGAATGCCACTGCGACACTGGCACGCTGGTATGTACCGGGCACTTTCCATCGCCATCGGTGGGCACGGTGACGCGGTGGGGCGACGGATTTCGGTTCACCCCTGCCAGCTAAAAGACGTACGGGGCCATGGTTTGAACCATGGCCCCACAGTCGGCGCTACCGGCGCCACCAGCCCTTCTTTTTTTCTGTGGGAGCCTCCGCCCCGATGCCGATTAGCACCGGCTGGATCGACTGACTGATTATCGCCTCAGCCGGTGCAGCTTCCGCCGGCGCGGTTTCGATAGGCGAGGTCATCTCAACAATTGCCGGGTCAGCAGGGGGCGGCTCGGCGGCAGCCGGACTTGCTGCCACAATCGGCGGTTCTGAGTCGGCTGCATGATGGGCGACCTGTTCGGCTTCGAACTGTGACGGTAACTGCTCGGTTGCCATCGCCTCAACCCGCGGGACTTCCGCAATTGACGATGCGGGCGCCACGTTCTGGGCCGCCTGCTCCTGAGCCCGCTCAAGGGCTTCGAAGATATCGAACGCCTGGCCACCGAACGGGTTGGCGGGAGTTGGGCCGTCGTAGGCTGGCAATAGCTCCGGTTGCTCGGCACCGGGCTCGGATACAGCGGAGATGCCTTCGTCCGCAGGCCGCCGACGCCGGCCGCCACGCCGCCCGCGACGGCGCTGCGCGTCCTTGTCCTCGCCGGACACCACTTCGCCTTCAACCGGAGAAGCCCCCGGTTCTGCCAGAAAAGACGTTTGGGTCTCACCGGTGCTGTCCTGTGGCGCTGCGTCAAGCGCCAGCACCGGTTCGGCGGCATCGTCGCCTTCGGGTTCGGCATTTGTCGCCGACGCGTCGGCAACGCCATCCTCGCGCCGGCCGCCCCGGCGCCGGCGACGCTTGCGACGGCGTCGCTGCTCGCTTTCCTCAGCCGTCTCCCCAGGCTTGGCGGCGGCATTGTCGCTGTCCTCGTCAGCTGCCGCATCCAGCACCTCGGGCTCGGCAAATGAAACTGCTTCCTCGTCCTCGACATCGGAAACGCCTTGATACGAGGTTGGCGTGGAGGTCAACATCGGCGGC
>JAYTTA010000433.1:0-15993 GCA_043745345.1 Acetobacteraceae bacterium
TCCGTCGAGGTCCTGAAGATCGCCCGCGCCATCGCCGAGAACGCGCCACTTTCCATCCGCGCCAGCAAGCTGTCCGTCGCGGCCGCCATGCAGGACGAAACTGCCCGCGACATGGAAACGATCAAGGCAGCTTCCGTCACTTGCTTCGACAGCGCCGACTACAAGGAAGGGCGCACGGCCTTCATGGAGAAGCGTCAGCCAGTGTTCACAGGAAGGTAGCAAGGTCGGGGCTCCCCCACCGAGGGTATTCCAACCGCTGAAGGCGGCGGTCGGAACCTTTGCCCGTTACGCCCCGAACCTTGCCGGGGTAGCACCTCGATGCGCCTGACTACTTCATCCTCGCGAAAACCTGGCGGTCCTTGTTGTCGCGCATCAACATAGTGAAGCTGGGGATGCGCTCGAAGCCGAGGCCCAGGGGAAAGCCGCTTTCCGGATCAGGCGAGATCTTGCCGTAGGTCTCGCCGGCCACCTTCTCCCATTTGCCGGCCGGCTTCTTGATCTCGACGTTGGCAACCGTTGCCAGCAGCATCATCCGCACGATCGCCTCCTTCGGCCGTGATGGCTTGGACAGGCTCGGCACCCCGGCCATCATCGTCCAGCCATTGGCCAGCGCCCACGTGACAAGCTCGTCCTTGGTCATCGCAATCCCAAACCGCGTGCAATGATGCCGCGCAATATCTCGCGTGTGCCGCCGCGCAGGCTGTACGACGGTGCGTGCATCATCGTGTACGACAGTGTTGCAAGATAATCGCGGGTAGACTCCGCCTCAGGCTCGGCGTCAATCAGCAGCCGGGCGATGTCGGGGATCTCCTGCTCGATCAGCGCCCCGAGGTCCTTGACCAGTGCGGCCTCCAGCGCTGGGTTCGCGCCGGTCTGCAACATGCCGGCGACTGACCGCGACAGCCGGCGCAGCGTCATGAAATGAGCCGTCAGCCGGCCGATCGCGATCTGCGCGGTGCGCGACGGATCGGTGCCAAGCGCGCGGATCAACTCCACCACCAGGCCGAACGAGGAAAGAAAACGCTCCGGCCCGCTGCGCTCCAGCGCCAGCTCGCCGGTGATCTGGTTCCAGCCGTCGCCCTCCCGCCCGAGCAGCGCCGAGGCCGGCAGGAAGGCGTCAGTAAACTGCACCTCGTTGAAATGGTGCTCGCCGGTATGGGCCAGGATCGGGCTGATCCTGAGGCCCGGCGTGTTCTTCAGATCGACCAGGAATTGGCTCATGCCGCCATGCCGATCGCTGGTATCGAGCGCTCCGGTCCGGCAGCACAGAATCATGAAATCGGACAGATGGGCGAACGAGGTCCACACCTTGGTGCCGTTGACCAGGTAGCCGCCCTGCACGGGGGAAGCCCGGGTGCGCAGGGAGGCGAGGTCGGAGCCGCTGTCGGGCTCGCTCATGCCGATGCAGAAGAACGCCTCCCCGCGCGCGATGCGGGGCAAGATGGTCTGCTTCTGCTCCTCGGTGCCGACCCGCGCGATCAACGGGCCGCTCTGGCGGTCGGCGATCCAGTGCGCGGAAACCGGCGCGCCAGCCGCCAGCATCTCCTCCAAGACAACATAGCGCTCCAGCGCGCTGCGCTCATGGCCGCCATACTCGCGCGACCACGACATGCCGATCCAACCCGCCTCTCCGACCTTGCGGGTGAACGCCGGCGAGTGCCCGTTCCAGCTTTCGGCGCGCTGCCGGGCGGAGTATGCCGGCATCTCGCGGCCAAGAAAGTCGCGAACCTCGTGGCGAAGGTCTTCGGCTTCAGGGCAGGCAGGGGGAGGCGCGAAGGTAAAGGCGTTCACGGCGAAGACTCCTTCCGGCGATAAAGCGGAGCATACCAGCTGGTAGTCTGCCCGCAATGTCTGGGAAATAAGGCTCAGGTGACCGGATGCAACTCCCAGACCGTGCCGCCGGGGTCGGGCGGGGTGCACAGGATGGGCACTGCATTGGGCGTGCGGAAATTCGGCTCGAGGCCCATGGCACCACGCAGCGCGCGAAACAGCGCGCCATGGGCCACGACCAGAACCGCGGCGGGATGCAGCACGCACCGGTTGACGGCGGCGACCGCACGGACGGTGAGGTCACGAAAGGACTCAGCACCCTCCGGGGTCATCTCGCCGGACACCCAGTGCGGAAACCACTCGCCCATCGGCTGGCCCTCCTTCACGCCGAACGCCACCTCGCGCAGCCCTTCATCGATGCTGAACGGCATTCCCAGCGCCTCGGCCGCGATTTCGGCGGTGACCCGGGCGCGCGACAGCGGCGAGGCGACCATGCTGTGGATGCCGCGGTTGCGCAGCAGCAGCGCCGCCGACCGGGCCTGTTCCAGCCCGGCCGGGTTGAGCGGTATATCGACGTTGCCCTGCGACAGGTTCTGCGCGTTCCAATCCGTCTCGCCGTGGCGCAGGAACCAGAACGGTATGCGGGGCAGCATCGCCGGAGAAGCCTCCATGGTTCAGGTCCGATCTTCGCTAACCCAACCCTTCGGCGGCCATCGTCGCCTTGACCGCCGGCCGCGCCAGCATCCGCTCCAGATGTGCGGCACAGTTGGCCGGCACTGGGATCTCCAGCCGCTTCGCCCAAGACTCGACATAAAACAAGGCGGCGTCGGCGACGGTGAAGGTGCCCAGCAGGTAGTCGCGCCCGGCCAATGCTTTGTCCATTACCGCAAAACCCTTGGCGGTCATCTCCTTGCCGCGCGCCTTGACGGTTTCCTCATCGGCGGCGTTAGGCGCGAAATTGGTCGGCCGGAACTGCCGCCCGAAACCCTGCATGTGGATGGTGGCGACGATGTAGTCCATCAGTTCGAGGCAGCGCGCCTGGCCGTCGAAATCGTCGGGCAGCAGCTTCAGTCCCGGATTGGTGCGCGCCAGATAGTAGGCGATGGCTGGAAACTCGGTCAGCACCGTGCCGTCGTCGCGCACCAGCGCCGGCACCTTGGATTTCGGGTTGACCTCGACGAAAGGCGGCTTGAACTGCTCGCCCTCGCGCAGATTGATCGCCGAGGTCTCGAACGGCTTGCCAATCTCGTTGAGTAGCACGTGGATGCCGAGCGAGCAGGCACCGGGAGCATAGAACAGCTTCATGGCGGGTTTTCTTCTTCTGTTTAATCGAACAGGGAGCTGACCGAGCTTTCGTCGCTGATCCGCCGCATCGCCTCGGCCAGCAGCGGCGCGATGGTCGCCTGGCGGATGTTGCCAGCCAGTCGCACCGCCTCGGTCGCCAGGATGCTGTCGGTGATGGTCAGCATCTCCAGCGAGGTCGAGGCGATCCGCGCGACGGCACCGCCTGACAGCACGCCGTGGGTGACATAGACGCTGGCGGACTTGGCGCCGCCGGCGAGCAGTGCCTCGGCCGCGTTGCACAGCGTGCCGCCGCTATCGACGATATCGTCGACCAGGATGCAGTCACGGCCCTCGACCTCGCCGATGACGTTCATCACCTCGCTGTCGCCGGCGCGCACCCGCCGCTTGTCGATGATCGCGAGGTCGCAGCCGAGCCGGGTCGCGATGGCGCGGGCCCGCACCACGCCGCCGACATCGGGCGAGACGATCATCAGGTCGCGGTTCTTGTAGTTTTCCTGGATGTCGCGTGAGAACAGCGGCGCGGCGAACAGATTATCCACTGGGATGTCGAAGAAGCCCTGGATCTGGCCGGCATGGAGATCCATCGTCAGCACCCGGTTGGCGCCGGCCTGGGTGATCAGGTTGGCCACCAGCTTGGCGGAAATCGGCGTGCGCGGTCCGGACCGACGGTCCTGACGGGCGTAGCCGAAATACGGCATCACGGCCGTGATGCGCCGGGCCGAGCTGCGCCGCAGCGCGTCCAACGTAATCAGCAGCTCCATCAGGTTGTCATTGGCCGGGTAGGAGGTGGACTGGATGACGAAGACATCCTCGCCGCGGATGTTCTCGTGGATCTCGACGAACACCTCCATGTCGGCGAACCGGCGGACCGAGGCGCGGGTCAGCGGCATATTGAGGCAGGCGGCGACGGCCTCGGCCAACGGACGGTTGCTGTTGCAGGCGACGATCTTCATGCGGTTCTTGTCCTGGGGCGCGCGGCTCGGCGCCTGCGATGGAGATGTCGACGACAATCAGGAGTCACGACGTTTTAGCAACGGGACCAATGGGTGTCTATGAAGGCGCGTCCGATGTCGTTTCGCCCCGCTTGATTCCAACCGGCCTGGTTTCATTCGGCCGGATTCCATCGGATTTGACCGGCTCATCGCTATTGCCCTGTCCGCGCCGACCGGACTGGGTCAGGATCACGTCGCGCACGCCCCCCGATGCCTCGGTCGCGACGACCACGGCGATATCGCCCCAAAAACGGTTGAGGGTGCCGGCCGGGATTTCGTTGAGCTGCACCACGCGGCCACGCTCGCGCGCCGTGGCGTCGCTGATGATCCACTGGATCTCGACCCGCTGCTGGTGGCCAGCGATATCAACCACGCGGACCTCGCCGCGCACGATGAAATCGGCGCCGATGGCGCTGCCCTGGACCACCGGCCCCAATTTCTCCAGCTTTGTCCGCAGCTGCGACGTGAGCGTGAAGTTGCCGTCGCCGGGTGCTCCGGTGACCGGCGGAATGAAGACCTTGGCCGGGCGGTTGAACAGGCTATTCGGATCAGCGCGCTGCTCGCGGGCCTGGATGCGCGTCAGAAGATCAGAAATCGCGGGGACCGCGTCGGCCGCCGCCTGGCGGAGGGTGGCGGGCGCCGCTTCCTGCCACGCGAACCCGGGCACCGGCCGGCTCTCGGTGGTGCCGCGGTCACGTCCGGTCGGATCGCGCACGGTGAATGCCGGCACCACGTCGCTGCCGCGGCTCTCGGCATGAAGCGCCAGCCGCCAGTCGCCCGGCTGCACCCGGTCGGCGTCGGCCGGGATCTCCAGCGCCTGCAACCCGGCTGCCAGCGTGTCGGCGAACAGTTTCCCCGAGTCGGAAGAAAGTTGCAGCGCTGCGGGCGCGGCCTCGACCGCCAGCCGGGAAGGCGGCGGCTGCGCCAGGCGCGTCGCGTTCGCGCCCGGTTGCCCCTGGAACGGCCGCGGCAGGTCGCCGCACCCAGCGAGCGCCAGCAAAAAGCTAAAGGATGCAGCTGGCCAGCAGCGACAGCACGATGAGAAGAAGGAAGATAATAAGGTATGGCACAAGCGCCTCCTCATCGTCCGGATGCCGAGATCAACGAGATCTGGTGGCCGATCGGGCCGCCGCCAGCCAGGGTGCGGCGACGGTGACTGAAAAACCTTTTTTCCTCCGTCAGGGTGTCGGCGGCGATGGTATCGATCTCGCCGACGCCGAACGTTTCGAGTCGGGTGGCGCAGTAGCCGGCGAGGTCGAACTGCCAGCGACCCGCCCGCTCGCCCACAAGGAAGAACCGGCTGTCGGCGGCATCCCGCGCCAGCACCGCATCCCGCAGGTCGGCGGCGACCTCGTACGAAGCCTGCCGGATGCACGGTCCGAGGGTAGCGGCGATGCCCGAACGCCGGGCGCCGAGCGCCTCCATCGCGGCGACCGTCGCCTCCAGCACCCCGGCCACCGCGCCCCGCCAGCCGGCATGGGCGGCACCGGCGATACCCGAAGCCACATCGAAAAACAGGATCGGCGTGCAGTCGGCGGTGATGATGCCGAGCGTGACGTCTGCCCGATCCGTGACCATCGCGTCGGCCCGCGGCCCGTCGCCGGTAAGCCATGCCGGGTCTCCCGCGGCGATCGTCACCACCTCCGCGCCATGGACCTGAGTCAGGCCGAGTAGGCTCTCCGGAGCGGCGCCGATTGCTCGCACTGCGCAAGCCCGGTTTTCCAGCACCGCGTCGCGGTCGTCAGCGCCCGACAGGCTGCAGTTAAGGCTGGCGAACGGCCCGACCGAAACGCCTCCCTGGCGGGTGAAGAACCCGTGCGGCGTCAGCAGCGCGGCGGAAACCAGCGGCGACGGCATCATGCCTCAAATCCTGGTAAAGCCAGGCAGCCGGGGTGGCAGACCGCCATCACCTTGAACAATCGCCCCATCCGGTCAGGCTCTGCCAGCCGTTGCGCGGCCTCCATCAGCCGCGCGGCGGCGGCCGGCGGCTGGGTCCGCGCGAGCTGTCCGGTGCGCCGGAACAACCCGATCTCGGCCAGAAATTTTCCTTGCGGCACCGGCCCCTGGACGTCGCACCCGGCGGCGCGCGCGGTCGCGGCAAGCGCGGAAAAGTCGACGTGGGCGGTGAGGTCGGCGCTACCGGGCGTGACCCAGGGCTCGACCGGCGCGCCGTCGCGCAGTGCCTGCAGGCTATCGCCCGGTGCGCTCTCGGCCGGTCCATAGTCGAGGAAGAGCGCGACGCCTGGATGCCGCCCGAATCGGTCGGCGAGATTGCGGATCACGCCATGTGCCGCCTCGCAAACCTCAAAGATCTCGCCATCGGCGGCATTCGTCCGGAAAAGTTCCGCGGCAACCTCGGAAAACCCCGCCTCCGTCACCCAACGCTCCACCCACCCGCCGTCGCGAAAAATGAACTGTCGTATCGGCAAGGCGTCCAGGAACTCGTTGGCCAGCAGCACCATCGGCTGGTCGGGCAGATCCTCGATCGCATCGTGCCACGTCGCCGCGGGTAGGATAGTCGCCTGGACGGCACGCAGCCGGGCCGAGCTCTCGACCAGATGAAGCCGCGCGGCAGCGATGAAATCAGGCGCCACCCGGCTCAGCACCCGCGACGCATCCGCCATCAACGTGCCGCGCCCCGGCCCCGCCTCGGCCAGGATCACTGGGTCGGGCCGGCCGAGTAGTGCCCAGGCAACCGCCGCCCAGGCGCCAAGCACCTCGCCGAACGCCTGCGAAATCTCGGGGGAGGTGGTGAAGTCGGCGAACGGATCCCGCGTCGCGTAGTACTCGGCGTTGGCCTGCGCCATGAAATGATCCAGCCGGCGCATCAATGTCCCAATCTAAGCACCGGCCTGGCGCGGGCGACCAGCCAGATCCCGGCCAGGATCATCGGCAGCGACAGCCACTGCCCCATCGTCGTGCCGGCAACCAGAAACCCCAGGAACGCGTCAGGTTGGCGGAACAGCTCGCCAACCGACCGGGCCAGCGCGTAGCCAATCAGAAACACGCCGGTAAGTGTGCCGAACCGTGCCCGCACCGAAAACCGGGTCGCCAGGGCGGCCAGGACGATCAACAGAAGAAGACCCTCCATCATGGCCTGGTAAAGCTGGCTTGGATGCCGCGGAATATCGCCGCCGGTCGGAAAGATCATCGCCCAGGGAAGCCACGCCGGCGCCTCCCGCCCCCACAGCTCCCCGTTGATGAAGTTGGCGATGCGCCCCAGCATCAGCCCGATCGGCACCACCACCGCCAGCCGGTCGGCGAAGCCGAGCAGCGGGATCGAGTGGCGGCGGCAGTACAGCACCAGCGCCACCACGACGCCGAGGCAGCCGCCGTGGAAGCTCATGCCGCCCTGCCAGACCTGCAAGGCCGCCAGGGGGTTCCGGAGATAGAAACCCGGCTGGTAGAACAGCACGTAGCCCAACCGGCCGCCGAGCACGACGCCCAGCGTCGCCCAGGTTAGGAAGTCGTCGGTCTGCAGCTCGGTCGCGACCGCCGGGCCGGCGCGCACCAATCGGCGCATGATGCGCCAGCCGAGCAGCAGGCTGGTGATATAGGCCAGCGCATACCAGCGGATGGCGAACGGCCCGATCTGCACCAGCGTCGGGTCGATATGCGGGAACAGCAGGACCGGTATCAAAGGACTAGCATCATCGATAGCGGTCCGCCGTCGTCAGGAATTGCCGCACGTATTGCCGCACGCCGTCTTCAAGCGGCGTGAACTGGCCGGCGTAGCCAGCGTTGCGCAGCCGGGCGGTGCTGGCCTCGGTGAAAGACTGGTATTTTCCGCGCAGCACCTCCGGCATGTCGATGAACTCGACCGCGCGGGCCACGCCGGCGGCGTCGCTCACCGCGTGAGCGAGGTCCAGGTAGCTGCGCGCCTGCCCGGTGCCGACGTTGAACAGCCCGTTCACCTGCGGCGTGTCGAGCAACCAAAGCAGAATGTCGACAACATCCCCGACCCAGATGAAGTCGCGCCGCTGCTGCCCGTCGGCCACGTCGGAAGCATCGGAGCGGAACAGCCGGGCCGGGCCGCCGGCCGCGATTTCGTCGTGCTTTACCTTCACGACCGAGATCATCGATCCTTTGTGATACTCGTTCGGCCCGTAGACGTTGAAGAATTTCAGCCCGGCCCATTGCGGCGGTTTTGGCGCACCCGAGGCGAGCATGCGGGAGACATTGAGGTCGAAGGCGTGCTTGGTCCAGCCGTACAGGTTCAACGGTCGCAGCGTGTCGAGATACGCCATCGTCGCATCGTCGTCGAACCCGGCCCGGCCATCGCCATAGGTCGCCGCCGAGGAGGCATAGACGAACCTCACCCCGCGTGCCGCGCACCAGCGCCACAGATGCAGGCTGAGCGCCACGTTGCTGGCCCAGGCCTCGTCGCCGTCCGTCGCCGTGGTGGAACTCACAGCGCCAAGATGAAAGACAATCTCGACCGGCGGATGGTCGGCCAGAAAATCGACCAGCGCGTCGGGCGGGATGATCTCGGCCGGCGGGTGGGCGCGCAGGTTGCGCCACTTGCCCGCATCCCCCAGCCAGTCCACCACCACCGTCTCCAACCCGCGCGCATGCAGGGCGGCGTGGAGGTTGGACCCGATGAAGCCGGTGCCGCCTGTGACGAGAATCATGGCCGGGCTTATACGGGGTGGCTGTGCGCGGCGGAAGCATACTTATATTCTGGCTACCGACCCCGCCCCCCAACCCAGAGGCCCCTTTCATGGCAGACCGCCCGAAATTCTTCGACGACCTCGCCGGCATGGCCGGCGGCGCACTGTCCGCCCTGACCGGCATGCGCGAGGAGGTCGAGGCGATGGTCCGCGCCCGCATCGACGAGACGATGCGCCGGCTCGACGTAGTCCGCCGCGAGGACCTCGACGCGGTCGCCGAGATGGCCTCCAACGCGCGCGCCGGGCAGGAGGCGGCGGAGGCCCGGCTGGCGGAAATTTCTGCCAGGCTGACCGCCTTGGAACAGGCCCCCGCGGCCGCGACATCGGCTACGGTCGCGACATCGGCGCCGCCCGTCAGCGGCTTCGAGGGCTCCGGCAACTGACACCTGCATTACAATTGTCCGGACCCAAGAGATAAAACCACGTCTGGACCATCGTCTCTCTTGCGGTTCGGGTTGGCCGGTCGCTAGGCTGTCAACTGTCTAGAATCGGGCGGCAAGCCCCTTTGAACATGGGAAAATAAGCTTGCGCCAGTTCGCCGCTTTGGACTTCCTCCATCCGGGAGATCCCGCATGTCCGGCCTGACAACCGCATTCGACGACGCCGCCGCCAACCCGCTCGACCTCATGGAGCAGATCGTCATCGCCAATGACTGGGTGTTCGATCGCCGCAACGACGCCGAAATGGCAGCCGAGGCGCCTGGCAAATGGTGCGATTTCGGCCTGTTCTTCAGTTGGTCGCATGAAATCAGCGCGATGCACTTCACCTGCGCCTTCGACCTCAAGGTTCCCGCCAGCCAGCGCGGCGCGCTGTACGAGCTGCTGGCGCTGGCCAACGAGAAGCTCTGGATCGGCCATTTCGGCATGGACAGCGACGACGGCATGCCGGTGTTCCGCCATTCGATGCTACTGCGCGGCGCGCCCGGGGCATCAGCGGAAAGCTTGGAAGACATGGTCGACATCGCCATCACCGAGTGCGAGCGTTTCTTCCCCGCCTTCCAGTTCGTTCTCTGGGGCGGCAAACCCCCCGCCGAGGCTCTAGCCGCGGCCATGCTGGAATGCGTTGGCGAAGCATAATTCTAATTGGGCGGCGATCTGACGCGCTTTTCTGCGCTCCCGGTGCCCTCGGCCAAGTAGGCCGCTCCGCTCCGGTTCCCGAAAAGGACGCCAGCTGACTCGGCCTTGCGAATTAGTTCCGGCCGTTGTGGGGTTGTCAGTGCAGCGATGGCAAGCGACGATCACCCATGACGATTCCATCGATACTGCTGGTTGGTTGCGGGCGCATGGGTGGGGCCATGCTTTCGGGTTGGCGCGAACGCGGATTGGCGTTTTCGGTTGCTGTAGATCCTGACCCTGCCGCGGCTTCCGTGGCCGGATCGGACCTGGTTGTTGTTGCCGATTTTGCGGCCATCCCATCCGGATTTATGCCGGCTGCGGTGGTGCTGGCGGTAAAGCCGCAGAATGCCGCGGCTACGTTGCTTTTATATTCCGGGTTTGCCGGCCAAGCGGTGTTCCTCTCGATCATGGCCGGGCGCAACCTGGCCAGCATGCGGGCGCTGCTTGGGCCGGAGGCCGCTATCGTGCGGGCGATGCCGAACACGCCGGCGGCGATACGCCGCGGCGTCACCGTCGGTTTTGCCGGGCCGGGGGTGGCGCCGGCGCAGCGCGCCCTTTGCGACGATCTGCTGACTGCGATCGGAAAGGTCGCCTGGGTCACGGACGAGGCGCTGATGGACGCGGTGACGGCGGTGTCGGGCTCCGGCCCGGCCTATGTCTTCCTGCTCGCCGAGCTGATGCAGGCGGCGGCGATCGAGCAGGGCATCGATCCCGATCTGGCAAGGCTGCTGGCACGGGAAACCGTTGCCGGGTCTGGCGCGTTACTGACCGCCAGCGTGGAGGAGTCCGCCGCGTTGCGTGTTGCCGTGACCAGTCCCGGTGGCACCACCCAGGCGGCTCTCGAAGTGCTGATGGCAGCCGACGCCTGGCCCGCAACCTTGAGCCGCGCCATCACCGCGGCAACGGCGCGCTCACGCGAGCTCGCCGGCTGACAGGAATTTGCCCATGAGCGAAACCTCGCCACCGACAATGCCGGAAAATCCCAAGGCAATGACCGATACCGAAATCGACACGGCGCTGGTCACGGCCGCGTTTAGCCTGGCCGCCCTTGACGGCTGGATTCAGGTCAGCGTCGCGGATGCGGCGCGCGAGGCCAACATCCCGCTCGACCGCGCCCGTGCCCGGATGCCGGGGCGCCATGCCATCCTGCGCGGCTTCGGGCGGATGGCCGATGTCGAGGCTCTGGCCGAAGTCCCGACCGAAGGGTCGACGCGCGAGAAACTGTTCGACCTGCTGATGCGCCGGATCGACGTGCACCAGGCGCATCGCGACGGCATCGTGGCGGTGCTGGATACGCTGTTCATCGATCCCGTCACCGCACTGCTGCTTAATTCGCTGACCCGCACCAGCATGCGCTGGATGCTGGACGCCGCCGGCGTCGCGCGTGGGGGAAGGCTTGGGCTTATCTCCGACGAGCTGCGGGTCTCGGGCATGGTCGTGGTCTGGTTGTGGACCATCCGCGCCTGGCGTCAGGACGACAGCCCGGACCTCTCAGGGACCATGAGGGCGCTGGATGCCGCGTTGATTCGAGCCGAGAACGCCGGAGCCTGGATGGCAGCAGGCACGCCGGCTCCTGCTGGGGACCCGCTGGTTGGGGAGCCGCCAGTCGGGGAGCCGCCGGTCGGGGAGCAACCAACCGGGCCGATAACGCCGGATGTACCCCCCGCCGACGCCGGCTTCATTGAACCGTCGCCCGAACCAATGCCCAAACCGCTGGGCCCTGACACGGCGGCGGATTGATGGCGGAACCTGATTCGTCGTAGGTTGTCCCGGGCGATCCGACCCGGCACCGTCTCATCTCCGGCATGCCGGAGCGAGTTTGAAAGACAAGGAAACCAACCATGGCATTCGATCCGAAGATGGCTTTTGGCAGCGATTTCACCAAGATGTTCTCGGAGCTGAAGCTGCCGGCGATGCCCGACATGAACGCGATGATGCATGCCCACCAACGCAACATGGAAACCCTGACCGCCGCCAACCGGATGGCGTTGGAAGGGGCGCAGGCCGTCGCGCGACGCCAGGGTGAGATCGTGAAGCAGAGCATGACCGAACTGACGGAAGCCATGTCGGCCATGGCCAGTGCCGCGTCGCCGCAGGAAAAAGCCGCCAAGCAGGCCGAACTGCTGAAGCATGCCTACGAGCGTGCGGTCGGTAATTTGCGCGAACTCGGCGACCTGATATCGAAATCGAACGGCGAGGCCATCGAGGTGCTGAACCAGCGCTTCGCGGAGTCAATGGACGAGGTCAAGGCGCTCGCCGACCAGAAATGAGGCTGCGAGAAACGAGGCTGCGAGAAATGAGACTGCGAGAAATGAGACTGCGAGAAATGAGACCAGACCAGCAAACCGCATTGGCCTGACCATGACACGTGTCGGTTCCATCGCCAGTGCCTTGCACGGCCGGCGGCATGTTTTTCTTCGCGACATGGTGCTGACTGCCAGCATCGGCATCCATGCCCACGAACACGGGCTTGCGCAGCGGGTGCGCATCAATGTCGATCTGGCGGTAGAGGACCCCTCCAGCAGCGGCGAAGTGGCGCATGAAACCATGCGAGGTCTTCTACTGAGGGTTGTAGACTACGAGGCTGTTGCAACCAGAATTCGTGGCATCGTTGCCGCGGGACACGTCGGGCTTGTGGAGACCTTGGCGGAGCGGATCGCTGAAAGCTGTCTGGAGGATTTACGCGTGCAAACCGCTCGCGTGCGGGTAGAAAAGCTTGACATCTTCCCCGACGCAGCGTCCGCAGGAGTAGAAATCGAGCGCCGGCAATTTAATCTGTCCACCTCCCGTGATTTGAGTTCGACATAACAGCGTCTTATCGCCATATGTTGACTTTGTGACAGGTTGTTGAAGAATACAGCCTTAAATCAAGGGTTTAACATTTGCTTGTTATATAGGCATTGGCGATAGACCCGTTGTTTTCGCTGTATTAAAGCCGGTTGCACCTGATCCCGTCCACAGCTTTATCCACAGGGTTGGGGGATAATCCCGCAAGCCGGCCGATCAATATCTGCGCGGCTTGAGATCGTGTCTCAACCGGCTTACCTCAGAACTCATGCAGCCCGATATTGCCGACGATCCGCCGTCTGAAATCGAGCCATTCACCGAAGATATGGCGGTCAGGCCGGTCCATGCGCACGCAGCCGATGTGGACACTGTTTCGTCCCTGGACAATTCCACCAAGGGCGTCGCGGTAATTGAGGCGGCGCTGATCACCATGCCGCTCAGCCCCGGCGTCTACCGCATGCTCGATGCCAAGGGTGACGCGCTGTATGTCGGCAAGGCCCGCAGCCTGAAGAAGCGCGTCGCCAACTACGCCCAGATCGGCCGGCTGCCCGAACGCCTGCGCCGCATGGTGAGCGAGACGGTGACGATGGAGATCGTCACCACCCATACCGAGGCCGAGGCGCTGCTGCTGGAGGCCAACCTCATCAAGCGCCTTAAGCCGCGCTTCAACATCGTGCTGCGCGACGACAAGTCCTACCCGTGGTTGATGCTGGCCGACGACCACCCGTTCCCGCAGATCGCCAAGCATCGCGGCGCGCAGGATCGCCGCGCCAGCTACTGGGGGCCGTTTGCCTCAGTCTGGGCGGTCAACCAGACGGTCAACGCCATGCAGCGCGTGTTCCTGCTGCGCTCCTGCGCCGACACGGTTTTCGCCAACCGCGCCCGGCCTTGTTTGTTATATCAGATCCGGCGGTGCTCGGCGCCCTGCGTCGGGCGCATCGACGCCGCCGACTACGGCAAGCTGGTCGCCCAGGCGCGCGCCTTCCTGTCGGGCAAGACCGCCTCACTGCAACGCGACCTGGCCACGGAGATGGAAGCCGCCGCGGCCTCGCTGGAGTTCGAGCGCGCCGCCGCGTTGCGCGACCGCATACGCGGCCTGACCCATGTCCAGGGCACGGGGATCGCCAACCCGGCCAGCCTGGAGGATGCCGACGTCATTGCCGCCTGGCAGATCGCCGGCCAGACCTGCGTGCAGGTATTCTTCATCCGCGGCGGCCGCAATAACGGCAACCGCGCCTTCTACCCGACCCACGGAAAGGCGGAGGAATCAGCCGAGGTCCTGGCCGCCTTCGTGGCTCAGTTCTACGACGACAAGCCGCCACCGCCCTTGATCCTGCTCAACCATCCGCTGCCGGAGCAGGCGTTGGTGGCGGAAGCGCTGGCCCTGAAGGCAGGTCGGAAAGTCGAGCTGGCGATCCCCGTGCGGGGCGAAAAACGCGCCGTCGTGCAGCACGCCGAGCTCAACGCGCGCGAGGCGCTGGAACGACGCCTGGCCGAGGGCGCCGGCCAGGCCAAGCTTCTGACCGGTGTTGCCGAGCTGTTCGCCCTCGACCGCCCGCCCGAACGGATCGAGGTCTACGACAACAGCCACATCATGGGTTCCTCCGCCTACGGCGTGATGATCGTCGCCGGGCCCGAGGGTTTTACCAAGAACGCCTACCGCAAATACGCGATACGCGGCCCGATCGCTCCCGGCGACGATTTCGCCATGATGCGCGAGATGCTGGAGCGCCGGTTCGCCCGCGCCCTCAAGGAGGAGGCGGCCGATCCAGACACCCCGGGCCACGGCGCCGGCTGGCCCGACCTGCTGCTGATCGACGGCGGCGCTGGGCAGCTATCCGCCGTGCGGGGCATATTGGAGGACCTCGGCGTGTCCGACGTGCCGATCGTCGCCATCGCCAAGGGCGTGGACCGCGACGCCGGGCGGGAGTGGTTTCACACCGCGGGGCGAGCTGAGTTCCAGCTTCCACCGCGCGACCCGGTGCTTTATTTTCTGCAGCGGTTGCGCGACGAGGCGCACCGGTTCGCCATCACCACCCATCGCGCCGGCCGGTCCAAGGCGCTGATCCGCAGCGAGCTCGACGAGATCGACGGCATCGGCGCCGCGCGCAAGCGTGCCTTGCTCAACCATTTCGGCTCGGCCCGCGGCGTCAAGATGGCCGGGCTCACAGATCTTGAGGCGGCACCCGGCATCAACCGGGAAACAGCGCGCCGGGTCTACGCCTTCTTCCATCCCGGGGTGCGGCTGCAAGGCGCTTCCTGACCGGATAGTGGGTCAGCTTAAAAATGATCGCCCGTAGCCGCTGAACTCGCATTTGGACCACGCCTCATGCCTGGCTATGCTTAGCAAAAAGCACTGGGACAACTAAACGCGAGGTCACTGGCGGAATGGGGCCGTACCCAATCCGGAGGAGTCGAGGAAACTATCCGCTTTTTGCGCTAGGCTAACTTCGACAACTCCACCTTGAGCAGGACACAACTACGGGTTACGCGCAGACGTTCCGTACGGGCGTGAGGGAATTGCGCCAGTTGCTAAATGGCGGTGATTGATGCCGTCTGGTCGCATAAGAAGCGAACTGCAGCATGTCTGAGGAATAAAGAGACAACGCTGATCTGCTCTAGTGCCAAACTGCTACAGCGTCCGTTGCAGATGAATTAATTAACGGGCAACTCTTCGATCCCGATCAAGCAGGCTGGGCGCGAGAAACCGTGGCGCACACTCTTTGCGGCTGGCTGGCATCCGGATTTCGTCCGCCAATTTCTAACTAAGACACTATCCCTGACCGTCTTCCTTGGCCCTTGGGCGGCGACGCTGCTACGGTGCGGCGATGCTGTTGGACCTGCCTAATCTGCTCACCCTGTCGCGCATCGCGGCGATCCCTGTGCTGGTGGCGATCGCCGCAATAAACGGTGCTTACGCCGATTTCGGCGCCTGCCTGGTGTTCGCCGCCGCTGCCATCACCGACTTCTTCGACGGCTACTTCGCCCGCACCCGCCGCCAAAGCTCCGACATCGGCCGCATGCTCGATCCGATCGCCGACAAGCTGCTGGTCGGCGCCACCCTGATGCTGCTGGTCGGACATGGTCGCCTCACCGCCTACGGCCTCTACCCGGCGATCGTCATTCTGCTCCGCGAGATCATGGTCAGCGGCCTTCGCGAGTATCTCGCTGGCATCCGCATCGGCCTGCCGGTCACGCCGCTTGCCAAGTGGAAAACAACCTTCCAGATGGGCGCGCTCGGCGCCCTGCTCGCCGGTGACGAATCAGCGCAGCTTCTCGGCATTCCCTGGCTGCCGGTCAGCACCATCGGCGAGGCGATGCTGTGGGTCGCCGCGGTGCTGACCCTGGTCACCG
>JAYTTA010000434.1:0-4220 GCA_043745345.1 Acetobacteraceae bacterium
CAGGCAAGTTGAAGGCGCAATCGAAAACAGGATTTGTGGGTCGGAAAACGAGATGAATTCAATTGAAAGCAGATTAAACCAGGCGGAGGACGATGCCGGGCGTGAGGGTGGGACTGCCGGGCAGCCTCGCTACACGCGGCGTTTGTCGGACAAGATACTGATCGCGTTCCATCACGCCTGCGACCAAGCCGATTTCGAAGCCGCCGAGCAGTTGCTGGGCGTGCTGGAGATGATGTTGACCCGCCGCCCGTTGGTCCCTGACGGCACTCGCCGGCGGAGCATGGAAAGCCTGGTCGCGGCCCATGAACGGCTCTGGCATCTGCGCCACCCGATGACCGAGGCCGGTTGATCCCTCGGCTTAGAACTTCAGCCCCGAACCCTGACGCAGGACTGCCTCCGCCTCATCGGTGAAGCGTCCATTCGCCTCGTGCAGGACCAGCCCGGCCATAAGCCGCAGCGACCCGCGCCCGCCCCGGACACCGCGCAACAGGACCAGCTTCGCGGCATCCCCGTAATGTGGCCATAGCGGAAACAAGGCGCTCGCCGGGCAGGATGCCGCCGCCATCGCAATCAGGCAGGTCGGTACCTGAGACGCCGGAACGATGAACGTCAGGCTGCCGCGATGGCGCAGGCTCCGGCCCAGCCGCATGGCCCAGATGGAAAACAACCCGGCATCCGCCTGCTTGGCTCTGGCCCGGCCAACAACCGGTGACGGGCTGCCGCCGGCCGGGTGGTAGGGCGGGTTGGCGAAGGCATGGTCGAAACAGCCCACCCCGGCGTCGAACGTCTCGATATCCCCGGCGTGGAACTCCAGGTCGGCCATCTGGTTGGCGGCGGCGTTCGCGCCAGCCAGGCCGGCCAGAACGGGATCGCGCTCGATCCCGACCCCCTGGATGCCGCAAACACGCGCCGCAAGGCACAGCAGGGCGGCGCCCGCACCGGTGCCAGCCTCGATAACCCGTTCCCCCGCCAAGGCCGGCACGCTGGCGGCCAGCAACACGGGCTCGATCCCGGTGCGAAAGCCCAGGCGCGGCTGTGCGTAGCTCACCCGGCCGCCCAGCAGGTGCCCGGATGTGGTTGCAGCCTTCGAACAGGGGTTCGGCGCCTCGGCCATCGGTTCACGCCTCGCCCGCTTCCGCCAGGATGCGCCGGGCCTGGGCTTCGTCGGCGCTGGCGACTACAAGCCGCCTCTGGATTGCGCCGATGCTGCCCTCCACCATGCTCGCATGGGTGTCGAGCAGCATCGATGCCACGCCGCCATCCGCCAGCAGGGCGACCAGGAAGCTGAGACGAACCGGATCGTTGGAACTCACGACCACGCGCATGAAAGCCACTCTCCATTTCCAGCCGTCCGCCACCACGCCTCGCACGCCATTACCTTGACCGTGTTTCCGGCGCCCCGATATTGTGTGCAAGCCTGGAAGGTGCCGCGTCCGCCGTACTTCATAACCAACACGACCCTGACTGACACCTTCGATACCGGCACCTTCGACACCGGCACCTTCGACAAACAACTGGAGATTGATTTGGGCGTCGCCGCCAGACTGTCCGAGCCACCCGACGGGGCACCCAGGGATGCCTTGGCCGCAGACGCGCGCGCTGTCCAGCCCGAGGACGCGCTGGGCGCGCTGCTGCGCCTGATCGGCAGCGACATGGAGGCCTGCAACCGCGCCATCGTCGCGCGCATGGACAGCGAGGTCGAGCTGATCCCACAGCTCGCCGCCCATATCGTGGCGGCCGGCGGCAAAAGGCTGCGCCCGCTGCTGACACTCGCCAGCGCCCGGCTGTGTGGCTACGCCGGCGACCGCCATATCAGCCTCGCCGCCTGTGTCGAGTTCATCCACACCGCGACCCTGCTGCACGACGACGTGGTCGACGAAAGCGTGTTGCGCCGCGGGTTGACCTCGGCCAACGCTGTGTTCGGCAATAAGGCTTCGGTGCTGGTCGGCGATTTTCTGTTCGCGCGCGCCTTCCAGCTGATGGTCGCCGACGGCTCGCTCCAGGTGCTCGGCATCCTGTCGCACGCCGCCGCCACCATCGCCGAGGGTGAGGTGCTGCAGCTGGCGACTCAGAACGATCTGTCCACCACCGAGGCGCGCTATCTTGAAGTAGTGCGCGGAAAAACCGCCGCCCTGTTCGCCGCCGCCTGCGAGGTCGGCGGCGTGGTCGCGGCCCGGCCCGATGCCGAACAGCACGCGCTGTTCGACTACGGCATGAATCTCGGCATCGCGTTCCAACTCGTCGACGACCTGCTGGACTACTCGGCCGACCAAGCGGTGCTCGGCAAGACCGTCGGCGACGATTTTCGGGAGGGCAAGGTCACGCTCCCCGTGCTGATCGCCTACCAGACCGGCGGTCCGGCGGCGCAAGCGTTCTGGAAGCGCACGATCGAGGCCTCCGACCAGAACGACGATGACCTGTCGCGCGCCCTTGCCCTGATCGCCGAAAGCGGCGCGATGTGCGGCACGCTGGACCGTGCCGCCACCTTCGCCATCGCCGCGCAGCGGGCGCTGGAAATCTTCCCACCGAGCCCGCTGCGCACGGCGCTGCACCAGGTCGCCGACTACACGCTGTCGCGGGCGCGCTGAGCGGCGCCAGGGACAATGAGCCGGGGACCGTTCGGGCGGGTCGCGGCAGGCGGCCGCAACCTCGCTCGCGGTGCCGGGGCAGCGGTCGAATCGCGGCTCAACGAAACCACCATCCGGCTTGCGGTCACCGGCCTGAGCCGGGCCGGCAAGACCGTGTTCATCACCTCCCTGATCCAGAACCTGCTGGCGCTCGGCCAGGGCGCCGCCGGCGGCGTCAACACGCTCCCCCGGCTGGTTGCGCTGCTGTCCGAGCATGGCGGCTACCGGCTGCGCGGCGTCAAGGTGGTGCCGGCGCGCGCCGAAAGAACCGCGCAGTTCGATTTCGCGGGGAAACTCGCGAGCCTGGCCGCCGACGCGCCGACCTGGCCGCCACGCACCGAGGAACTGGCACAGATCGCGCTGCATCTGGACTTGGTCCGCCGCTCGGCGCTCGGCCGAACGTTGGGTTTCCGGCGTATTCGTCTGGAGATACTGGATTATCCCGGCGAATGGCTGCTCGACCTGCCACTGCTTGACCAGACGTTCGAGGAATGGTCGGCCTCCGTCCTGGCATCGCTGGCCGAGCCGCCCCGGCGCCAATACGCGGCGCCGTTCCTCGACTTCATCGCCGGCCTGCGCGCCAACGGGCCGGCTGAGGACAGCCTGATCCGCCGCGGCCATCTGCTGTACCGTGAGGCGCTGCTGGCCTGCCGCGAAAAACTGGGCCTGCGCTACCTCCAGCCCGGCCGGTTCCTAACTGAGACCGGGCCTGGCGACATGCCATTCCTGTGGTTCTTCCCGCTGCACGGCTCCGGCGATCCCTACTCCGGAAGCATCGGCACCACGGCCGCTCTGCTGACCGAGCGTTTCGAGGCCTACAAGGCCGAAATACGCGAAAACTTCTTCGACAGCCATTTCCGCTCGTTTAACCGCCAGATCATGCTGGTCGACGTGCTCGGCGCGCTGCATGGCGGCCGCGCGGCGTTCGAGGACACGGTCCACGCCGTCGCCGATCTGGCCCGCGGCCTGCGTGACGGCTGGGGGTTCTGGAGCCGGCAGCGGCGGCGCTCGCTGGCGCGCAACATTGTCCACGGCGCCGGCGCCGCGCGCACCCTGATCCGGCGCGCGCCCAACCCGTTGATACTACCGGTGATCGGCCTCGCCGGCCGCGTGCTGGCCTCGGTGGTGTCGCCGCGGCCGATCGAGCGGGTGGCGTTCGTCGCGACAAAGGCCGACCACGTGCCCGCGTTGGCCCGCGACAACCTGCAGCACCTGCTGCACGCCATGGCCGATCCGGCGGCGCGCGACTGGCAGGCCGCCAACACCCAGGTCAGCTTCCACGTCGCGGCCTCGATCCTGTCGACCGAGGACGGCACCGCCAAACTGGACGGCCAGACGGTGCAGGTGGTGCGCGGCACGGTGCTGGGTGAGGACATCGTGCGGCCGTTCTACGTCGGCGCAGTGCCGTCACAGATCCCGCCGCCTAGCTTCTGGTCGGACCGCTACTTCGAGATGCCGGTGTTCCGGCCGCCGGCGATCGACCCTACCGGCGCGCACGGCATTCCCCATCTTGGACTGGACGACATCCTGGTCGCGGTGATCGGAGATCTGCTGTGAACGCACCGAATATCGGCTTCATCGACGAGGACGGCC
>JAYTTA010000435.1:0-4184 GCA_043745345.1 Acetobacteraceae bacterium
CTCACCCAGCCGCTGTATCGCGGAGGACGCACCCAGGCGACGACCCATCAGGCCGAGAACCGGGTAATGGCGGAGCGTGCGCGGCTTATCGCGCAGGAACAGCAGGCCTTCACCGACACCGTCAACGCCTATGTCAGCCTGATCCAGTCGCAGCAGCTGCTGACCTTGCAGACTAACAATGAGCGGGTGCTGCTGCGCCAGCTGCAGGCCACCAACGACCGGTTCCGGGTCGGCGAGATCACCCGCACCGATGTCGCGCAGGCGGAGGCGGCGCTGGCCGGTGCCACCGCGAGCCGCGAGAATGCCGCCGGCAACCTGCAGATCTCGCGATCGCAGTTCGTTCGCGCCGTCGGCACGCCACCGCCCGGTAATCTGGTTGAGCCGCAGCCGCTTCGCCTTCCCGTGAAGAACCAGATCGATGCCGCAAACGCGGCGATCGCCAACAATCCGAACGTCATCGCCGCGATGTTCGACGACGCCGCGGCCAAGGACCAGGTCGATGTGGCGTTCAGCGCCCTGCTGCCCCAGCTCAGCCTTCAGAGCCAGGTGTTCCAGCAGCAGAACTCCGGCGTCGGCAGAAGCAGCACCAATGGCTATCAGATCGTCGCCGGCCTGACCGTGCCCCTGTACCAGGGCGGCAGCGAGTATTCGGCGATCCGCCAGGCCCGCCAGTCGCAGCAGCAGAGCCATAAGCTGGTCGATGACGCCCGCCGCAACGCCGTGCAGCAGTCGGTGCAGGCTTGGGAAACGCTGGTTTCGACCACTGCCACGGTGCAGAGCCTGCGGACTCAGATCCGCGCCAACGTGATCGCGGTCGAGGGCGTGCAGCGCGAGGCCATCGTCGGCAGCCGCACCACGATCGATGTATTGAACGCGCAGCAGACATTGCTGCAGTCACAGGTCACCCTGATCACCAACCTGGCGACGCTGATCAACAACTCGTATGCCGTGGCGGCGGCAATCGGCCGGCTTACCGCCCGGGACCTTAACCTGTCGGTGCCGCTGTATGACGAAACTGCCTACTACAACGTTGTTCGCAACAAGTGGGCTGGCACCGGGGATTACGCGGTGGACCAGCCCGGACGGTGATCGGCCGCATGGCGGCCGGGATGGCTGCGGCCGGTCCGAGCCGCTAGACTGTCCCGCTATATTCTTGCCGCTAGGGAAAGCATGACCGCAGCAGAACCGAACAAGCCCGGAGCTACCGATCCGGCGGGCGCCGATCCGTCGATGGAGGATATACTGGCTTCCATCCGGCGCATTCTCAGCGAGGATGAGGCTGGCGGTGACGCGACCCAGCCGCACGAGCAGGTGGAGGCAACCGGCGTGCCGCGGCCGCAGGAAATTCCGCCGCCGCATGAGGCTCGCGCCGCGTCGCCGACTGTGGGAAATGCGCCTCCGTCGAAAACGCTTGTCCTAGATGCCTCCATGATGGTCGCCGAACCCAAAATGTCCGCTGCCCCGTCAACCCCGTCTCCGGTACCGATGATGAACACGCAGGATCAGGAACCCACCTCGCCAGCGCCTGCGACCACGCTGGTTGCGTCGAGCGTCGCCGCGTCCGCCGCGTCCTCGGTCGGCAGCCTGGCGCGCAGCATCGCCGCCGACCGTGCCGCTAAGGTCCACTCCAACGGACCGACGCTCGACGACATCGTGCGGGAGGAGTTGCGCCCGGTGCTTAAGCAATGGCTCGACGCGCATCTGCCGGGAATGGTGGAACGGCTGGTGCGGGTGGAGCTCGAACGGGTGATCAGCCGCGCCGGCAGCTGATTTCGTCATGCTGAACAAATCCCATAATCCGGACGAGACCGAGGCCCGGCTTTACCAGGGCTGGGAGCACGCCGGCACGTTCGCCGCCGACCCGACCTCGAACGCCGTGCCGTTCACCATCATGATCCCACCGCCAAACGTTACCGGCACCCTGCATACCGGGCACGCCCTGACCTTCACCGTTCAGGACACGCTGATCCGATGGCGCCGGATGCAGGGCCGCGACGTGCTTTGGCAGCCAGGCACCGATCATGCCGGCATCGCCACGCAGATGGTGGTAGAGCGGCTGTTGGCGGACCAGGGCGTCACCCGGCAATCGCTCGGGCGGGAAAAGTTCCTCGACGCGGTGTGGAAGTGGAAGGCCGAGTCCGGCGGCAACATCACGCGCCAGTTGCGCCGCCTCGGCGCCTCGCTCGATTGGGCGCGCGAGCGGTTCACCATGGATGAAGGTCTTTCGGTCGCGGTGCGCGAGGTGTTCGTCACCCTTTACCGTGAGGGGCTGATCTATCGCGACAACCGGCTGGTCAACTGGGATCCCAAATTCCAATCGGCGATTTCCGATCTCGAGGTCGAAAGCCGGGAAGTCCGCGGCAGCCTTTGGCACATCACCTATCCGATCGATGGCGAACCCGGAAACTTCATCACCGTGGCGACGACCAGGCCCGAGACCATGCTGGGTGATACCGCCATCGCCGTGCATCCGGATCACCCGAATTTGGCCGCCATGGCCGGCAAGTTCGCCCTCCTTCCGCTTATTGGTCGGCGCATTCCGATCATCGCCGACAGCTACGCCGACCCGGAGAAGGGCACCGGCGCGGTCAAGATCACCCCCGGGCATGATTTCAACGATTTTATCGTCGGCCAGCGCCATGACCTGCCGAAGCCGTCGATCCTGGACCGCGCGGCGTGCATCACGCTCGCCGAGATCGAAAGCGAACTTCGGGATGTGCCTGGCGTCGCCGGCATCGCGTTTGTCCGATCGCTCGCCGGCCAGGACAGGTTCGCCGCCCGCAAGGCGATCGTCGCCGAGTTGGAGCGGCTGGAACTGTTGGTGCTGACCGAGCCGCATCTGCACCAGGTGCCGCACGGCGATCGCTCGGGCGTGCCGATCGAGCCGCTGATGACGGTGCAGTGGTATTGCAACGCCGCTGAGCTGGCCAAGCCCGCGATCGCCGCCGTCGAGTCTGGCCGCACCGAGTTTGTGCCTAAACAGTGGGAAAACACTTTCTTTGCCTGGATGCGCGATATCCAGCCCTGGTGCATCAGCCGGCAGCTGTGGTGGGGCCATCGGATTCCCGCCTGGTATGGGCCGGACGGCCAAGTGTTCGTCGAGCGCACCGAGGAAGAAGCAATCGCCGCCGCGCGGGAGAAATACGGCCGCGACGTGATGCTCACCCGCGATGACGATGTGCTCGACACCTGGTTCAGCTCAGCCCTGTGGCCGTTCTCGACGCTGGGCTGGCCGGAGAAAACGCCCGAGCTGGGACGCTACTATCCCGGCGACGTGCTGGTGACGGGCTTCGACATCATCTTCTTCTGGGTCGCCCGGATGATGATGATGGGTCTGCACTTCATGGACGACGTGCCGTTCCGGAAGATCTATATCCATGGGCTGGTACGCGACGAGCGCGGCCAAAAGATGTCGAAATCCAAGGGCAACGCGCTCGATCCGCTCGACCTCGTCGACAAATACGGCGCCGACGCCCTGCGCTTCACCATCTGCGCGTTGACCGGTCCGGGCCGCGACGTCAAGCTCAGCCCAGCCCGGGTCGAGAGTTATCGCAGCTTCGTTACCAAGCTTTGGAACGTTTCCCGGTTCTGCGAGATGAATGCCGTAGTTTCCGATGCGCTGTTCGATCCGGGTGCGGCAAGGCTTCCGCTCAACCGGTGGATCCTGGATGCCGCCAATTCCGCCGTCTTGGAATGCACCCAGGCGCTGGAGGCTTTCCGGTTCGACGACTACGCGGCCGCCGGCTATCGTTTTACCTGGAACCTGTTCTGCGACTGGTTCGTCGAGTTCGCCAAGCCGGTCCTTTACGACAGCACGTCGGATGCGGCGCACGAGGTTCGCCAGACCGCCGCCCACGTGCTGGGCATAATCCTTCGGCTGCTACACCCGGTGATGCCGTTTGTCACCGAGGAGATCTGGCATAGCTTCGGCTTCGGTGCCGAGGGCAGCCTGATCACCACCGCCTGGCCCGAGCCCATCGCGGTATACAAGGCCGCGTCCGCGCGCGAAGAACTCGACTGGGTGATTCACCTGATCGCCGAGATCCGCACGGTGCGCGCCGAGATGAACGTGCCGCCCTCGACCCTGGCGCCGATCCTGCTCGCCGGCGCCTCGTCGGCAACGTTGGATACCGCGCAACGCTGGATCGATCCGATCAAGCGCCTGGCTCGTGCTTCCGGCGTGG